>NZ_FUYC01000003.1:300000-411995 GCF_900167125.1 Paucidesulfovibrio gracilis DSM 16080 | reverse complement strand
CTGTTCGTGGACAACGTGTTCCCCACGCCCGTGGGGATGAACCGCCGTACTGGGCGCAGTAGTAGACGCGCACATGGTGTTCCCCCCACGCGTGGGTTCAGGTTCATTGTCGTCCTCTTTGTGAGGGGATCGAGGTTTGTGTGAGGGCCATCTACTCCAAAAAAAAACAATCTGGGGGTACGTCAACAGATTGGAATAGACGTTACTAGGCAATAAAAATGAAAAAAGCCCACGAATTTCGAGGACTTTTAGACTCTTTGAGATGTTCTGGGGCTTGGATTTGGTGGAGGCGGGGGGAATCGAACCCCCGTCCGAAAACGATCCGCGCAAGGCTTCTACAGGCTTAGTCCGTGTTTTTATTCTCGCCACAAAGGTTGCCCACGAACAGGCGCCGATGTGACCAGCTCGTCTAAGATTTCGCACGATACGGGACGTGCAACCGTACAACGCTAGC
Source organism: Paucidesulfovibrio gracilis DSM 16080 (assembly GCF_900167125.1). Classification (NCBI taxonomy): domain Bacteria; kingdom Pseudomonadati; phylum Thermodesulfobacteriota; class Desulfovibrionia; order Desulfovibrionales; family Desulfovibrionaceae; genus Paucidesulfovibrio; species Paucidesulfovibrio gracilis. The sequence goes on along the minus strand of NZ_FUYC01000003.1, from coordinate 411,541 downwards.
CCGAGGGGTGTCGTCGACAACTCCGGTTTATCGGGCGTAGGCCCGGAGAGCCGCCAGGGTCATGCCCTGGAACTACAGTTGCTTAGTTAAACTAGGCAGCCATAGCGTATTCGTAGTCATTGTTGGCATTTGTGTGCCTGGCCGAATTGATGACGGGGCCAACGGCCATCCCCGACCTGCGACCTTGGCTTCAGCATCTCCGTCGAAACCAGGGCGCCCCCATGTCAATGAGCGGATAGATTAATTATATGATCTGAAGTGCGTTTGGCAAGGGGAAACATCGCAAAGTTACAAATGAAGAAGGAACAAGTGCGGTTTTCCTATTTATAATGAACACGGTACAGCAGGCCGTTTGATGGCATACGGCCTGCTGTACCGTGGGCCGTCAGTGGCTATCTGTTTTGGGCCGTTTGCGTTCATTGGGAACGAGAAACACAAGGGTTGCAGTCCGCTTTTCATGTCGGCATTCAGACTGAAACTCCTTTGCCGTTTCTGTTTTTGTAAAGAAACGAACAAACCATCTACCCGGAACATCCACTGGCAGCAGGAAGATTCCATCCTCAATTTTCGTACGAGGGATATACATATCCTCGGCCTGGGTTGAAAAACCATCGTATGTGGCGTCCCAATAGCCGGGACCGGCATAGGGTTTCCCATTGGAATACACTTTAATCTCGATGGATTCTCCTGGCTTGACCTGGGTAATGTCCCTACTCGGAACCAATTCTAGTGGTAATCCGATATTTCCGGGAAAAACAGGGGAGGGGGCGTCACAAGTTACATATGACTTGGCCCATTGGCTGCTGCGCAGACTGGTGTCGATTGTTGCGGCTTTTTTTGCGACTGCGCTCATAGGTTTGATGCTGTGACGTTTGCGGCCCTTGGTATCGTGCCAGATGGTAAAATACCCAGGTGTCGTTTCCGCGGTGAGCACATAGGTGCCTGGTTGATCATAGTCCACGATGTAGGAATGCAGGCATTTTTCGTCACGAAGTGAGACATCTCTGATTTCAGATTGTGGGGATATTATCTTTATATAGGACAACTTACCGCGACGAACCGCATCGTCAACAGGGAAATGGTGACCATAACAGAAGAAAAGGGGCGATCCCTTGCCAGCATGCACATGGTGTCGTCCTGACTGAATAAATAGGGAGTGTGCTGAAACGCTGGCCGGTATCAGTACGATCAGCAATGTCCACCAAAAAAATTGACGCATTGTTTCTCCTTCCGATCCTTTGCATGATTACGGGGTGAGGGAATTTCCGAGACATTGTATTCCACCTGAACACCCGTACTTGGTATTGAAAATGAGCATCAAAATCAATAAAGACAGATCTAAAAGATGCAAATTATCAAAGTCGAGGACATGTGACCGTTTCCAACAGTGGTTTAATAAGCCGATTTTTTTTGAAGCGATTTATGCTGTGGGATGTTTTGACGACAATTGGGCTACGTGAGTATGATGGGTTCCATGGAGGCAGGATATAATCATATATGATGAAACGGAGAAGAACCTATGAAGTTTTTTCTTGATTCCGCAAATTTGGAAGAAGTGAAAAAAGCCTGCGACTACGGCTTGGTCGATGGCGTGACCACAAATCCGACGCTGCTGGCACGGGAAGACGACGATTGGCGCGGGCTGGCCACTCGCATCTGTCGCGAGGTTACGGGGCCGGTCAGTCTGGAGGTTTTTTCAGAAGAATATGAATCGATGCTTGAAGAAGCAAGAAACTTGCTGAAGCTGGGGCCGAATGTCGTAATAAAATGCCCGTGTACTCAGGCTGGATTGAAGGCTTGCAGGACGTTGTCCCAAAATGATGTTGCCGTGAACATGACATTGGTTTTTTCACCGCTTCAGGGCTTACTGGCTGCGAAGGCCGGAGCTGCGTACGTGAGTCCTTTTGTTGGGCGGCTGGACGGTATCGCCCATGACGGGATGGAGCTTGTACGTCAATTGGTGACAATTTTTAACACATATCAATTTTCTACCGAGATATTGGTTGCCAGTATTCGCTCACCCCGTCATGTTTTGGAATCGGCATTGCTTGGTGCTCATGTCGCCACCATACCGTATGGGGTCATGATGGGACTCCTTAAACATCCACTGACAGAGCAAGGGCTGACAACCTTTAGAGAAGCAATTTATAATTTGGAAATGGATAAGGGGCCACAAGAATATTAAAAAACGATCTAGAGCTAAATCTGAGCGTATTTCGCTGGATCAGGGGATTGGGGGTGGAGAATAGGCGGTGGACAGAATGGCAACCGTAAAAATCCCACTGTAGGGAAAAACAACCAAGGCTCTTCAGCGACCGGAAAAAGAACTTGTGCCTGCTGCTACTTTCGCGGGAGACATCTGGAACGTTACCTTTAGGCAGGAAGGGCTAAGAGCTTTTGACTGCTTGGAGGGGGGCGCGACTATGAAATATAGGAAGGTTTTGTATGATATGTTGGTCTCATAATGTATATTATGTAAACTTTTGACATAAAAAAAAGGAAGTGACCGGCAAGTCGAACGTCCTTACAACTCTCTTACAAAATGGGAAAAAGCTTTCCCGACGATGTTTTTGAAGGTGCACACCGGTAAGGTGCCTTTGCGGCATGCCAAAAATTTAGACACAGCAAGTAGATTTGTTCGATTCGTCGTGAACCATGCACTCCACTGCAGCATCGGGCCGTTGAGTTGGCCTATGAAAGATTGATGCCAAAGGCTATTCGGCTTCTGGTGCGGGAGCCAAGCCCATTGTCGTGCCGTGATTTGGGACATATTTTAAGCAAGATCAGTGCAAGCCCCGCTCTTTCAGCGAGAGAGCGCACATTCTTTGGGCCACTACAGTTGGTTCCGAGAGAGGGTACGGAAATCCATCATGTATTTTGCGCTCCAGGATTCTTGCGCTTTGTTGGTGAGTCATGAATATGTGTGCAACGTGTCAACTTGGTCAACTAAAGAACAACTCGTGATAAAGTGGATTTTCACATGAAGTCGCAATTGTGTTTAGTTGCGTGGGTTGACATGTTTACTTTAAGAGAGGGGGCAAGTCAAGTTCATGTACTGGCTCTGGTTTTGTCACTCGACAAAAGGATTTTGACAATGTTCCCTGTCCTCTCGTGTTGGGCTGTGTTGTGAAGAGTGACTTGATCTGTTGGCAGGCGTGAAACTTGGTAAAAGCAGCGTCATGGCAAAATTGTTGCTCACAATCTTCATACGAGACCACTTTTATTTGCCTGTAGGCACAATGAGGGTGCGCTCTCCAGCTTATTGGGCCAAAAAATGAATGAGATTGCATTGAAAAACATCCCCACAAAGGGGTATTTGATGAGATGTCCATGTAAGTCTATCCGCTGAGTGGCGATCCCTAATTACTCGCTTGACGGATGTAAATTTTAGATATACATTTAGTGTGCCGTCCAATTTCAACAATGGCTGGCTGTTTTTGTTTACTCATAAAGTTGAAGGAGATCCCTTTGGCCCAGCTTCTCCTTTTTTGGACCCACATTCAAAATCACCTAGTTGAGGGCCTCTCTGTCGGTGTTTACTCCGCGTTTAAGCGCTTTAAAAGCAACCTCTCCCTTTTTTTTGTCAAGTTTATGTGTCTACTTGACTCGGCCAACGCTGTCTGCTTGTCAACTTGACAAGTTTATGCTCTACAGATAAACAAAATGTTTCTAGTTTTCTATTTCATTTAAAGGCCTCATCCGACCGCAACTTGTGCCAAGAACCTATCCCACGTATACCTCAACAACTCGATTTATTGGGGCGCTCTTTGCAACAACACTTCTTTCTTTTTGAGTCTAAACGATTTGAATTCAAGTTTGTGGGGTTGAGGACTTTGAAATTGAAAAAATGCAACCTGAGCCGTTTTTGGGGATAATTCGACTATGCATCGCTATCTTGCATGTTTCCTTTGTTTGATGATTCTTGCCGGGGCCGTTTGTTGCCCTCACTTGGTATTGGGTGGGCCAACAACTTCCGGCGTAGAGCCTTCGTTGGATACGGAAACCACCTCACAAGTCGTTGAGGCTTCTCCTCTTGCGGAAGAACAGTCTGATTTTGTGGAAGTTGAGAGTGAGCCTGCTTTGGAAGCTTCTGACGATGGCGTTGCACCTCCCTCCCCCCCCCGCAATGTTAACGATCAAACGTATGAAGACTGGTTGGAACGGTATCGCGCCTGGGACAAGCTGGATTCCGTGTATGCTGGTCAGGATGAACGGCCTCAGGCGATCCTGCGCCGTATTGAAAATCTTCTCCAGGCAGCCCAACCGTCCAAGGCTATGCAGCTTATAGAAAGTGCTCCGCCTTTTGAGGAGCGTTCCTTGGAGGCTCGACGATTGTGGCATGGAGGGCAGGCGCTCCGGGCGCTTGGGGCACCGGACAAGGCTGTTGTTTGGTTTGTTCGGGCGGCTGGATCACTTCCTCAGGAACGTGTGCCAAAAGTGTTTCAAGCGGAATATGAATTGAATACGATTTGGGTTGATGTTTTTCGTAACCTTTTTTGGACATATATCTCTACGTATAGCGTAAATCGAGAAGCACAAAAGGCTTTTCTTCAACAGATGCTTGAAGTCGGTCAGGTGGCATGGCCGGATGTCTCGTTTTGGGGTACGGCGAAATCCGTTTTTAACCAAACGGTTACTGGAGCTTCAAACGCGGAGGATCAACGCGAAAACAAAGTCTTTTTTGTGCAGCGCAGGGACCGAAGCTGCATAGTTCAGGCATTGGCACGGACCGCTTTGGGAGTGCCTGACGCCACTGTTCCTTTGGAGCAAATTTCTAATGAAAGCCTTCGAACGTTTTGGAGCGATGTCTGCGCGGTGCTGGACGGAAAGACTGTTGCGTCTCACGCGGATTTGTACCAGGAAGGACAGTACCCCAAGGCATTGGCGTTTGTTCAGGATACATATTTAAAGCAGTTGTTGAATAATAGAGGGCAATGGATATATTCCACTTCAGACCACCGGTTGTCCGTTTTTGCCAGCAATTTGCTTGTACTCGGAGCCTTCAGAGCCAATGAACTGCTCCAATCCGGCGAAGCCGAAAAGCTGCTTCCTGACTCTCAGCCGTTGGATGGTGTCGGACCTTTGCGGCTTGGACTGGCTTTTTCTGTCGGCGATGCTTCTTCGGCACGCGCTGAGTGGGATGCCCTCCAGGTCGAGGAGCTTCCATTGGCATTACGCCTTGCAGGGATGATTTGGTTTCATTTGCCTGTATCGCACGTCTCTTCTCAGTCTCTGGCCGAAGCGCCTGTTAACCGCCTTCTCTCCCTGTTGGCCAGTGCTGCCGGTAATTCTCCTGATCAGCCTCACTCCGCCCCGTTCTGGGTACAACCCGGCTCTACACAACTTTTGCAGACCATGCTTACGCAATGGCCTTTGGATCGTGAATTGGTATTGGCTTCGTGGCAAGTTCTCTGGGAGGCGAATCCCACCACGGGCTTAGCACGTAGAGCTGCCTATCTTTATCCTCAGCATGCCCTGGGAATGCAGTGTTCCTTGTTTCTAGCGGATAAGGCCGTAAAGGCAAAACAGTTGCGTCTGGCTGGCTACTATCTGGACATGGTCCCGGAACAGCCTGAGGATCGCAGGCTGCTGGCCCGTCGACTTGAAGTCTTGGCGGATTTTCAGGTGGCACAGGAGGACATGGCCGCTGCCTATGCCGCGTACCAGCGTCTGTTGGAAACTGGAGAGCCAATTTCCGATATTACAAGGTTGAAGATTGCTTTTTTGATGCAGCAGCTTGGCGACCTTGAAGGTGGAAAGGAAAATTTGCTTCGTCTTTGGGAGAAGAAAGATACCTTTGATACGGCCATGCAGGCGGAAATCCTTTTTTATCTCGCCGAAGGGGAAGCTGCCCTGGGGAATCGCGATCAAGCCTTGGACCACTACTTGAAGCTTGCCTGGCAATACCCACAGGAGAGCATGTGGGCTCTGACCGCCATGTATCGGTCCGCCAGCATATATGAGGATAGACAGGAATATGAACCTGCAGCCCGGCTATTGCGTACCGTGATTAAAAATGCGGAAACCACAAAGCAAAGGGATGCTGCCAAGGCCCGTTTAGAGAGCATTGAGGGGAAAATGGGGAAACCTGTTGAGGCAGGCGCAGGCGCCCTTCCCTATCCTTTTTGATAGTATCGTCTGGATTTCTTGCCCCCGCCTAAGGCTGGGGCAAGATGCCCTTGACTCTTTTCCTCTGCCTGACATACATATTCAAGTGGGTGTTCGCCTTTCTGAGACATGGCGAATGAAAAGGGAATCCCGTGCAAATCGGGAGCGGACCCGCCGCCGTAAGTTCTGTAAACCGTATCTCATTCCAATTGTGGTCACTGAACGCTCGTTTGGGAAGGCCGAGATTGCGGGGAACAAGCCGGAAAACCTGCCCATTGGTTCCTCGGATAATGCTTTTCGACACGGGGCTATTGTCGCAAAAGCAGTATAGGAGACAGCCCCTTGCGTGCATTGCCCCGCAAGGGATTTTTTGTATGTTCTCCTTAACAGCCCCCTCTCGTTGGGAGGGATTCATGCAGTTCGGTTTCAAATTTCGCTCTTCGCTTGCTGCGCTGACCTTGGCACTCGTCACGATTGTGGTCAGCTTTCCCTGTTTATCGTCGGCACACGGGTCTGCGGTTCCCGAGGAAGAAAAACTCGGCATCCTTCTGGTTGCTTTCGGCTCCAGCATGCCCGAGGCACAAGCCTCATTCCGGAACATCGAGGCCAAAGTACATGCGGCATACCCGGATATCCCTGTGCAATGGGCATTCACATCGCATATCATTCGGGAGAAACTGGCTCGGACCGAAGGCAAAGATTTGCTGTCTCCGATGCAGGCATTGGCGGCTATGGCTGACAGTGGATTTACGCACGTTGCGGTTCAGTCGTTGCACACTATTCCCGGAGAAGAATTTCATGGCCTGTTGCAAACGGTGAACGCGTTTCGTTTCCCCGGAGGCATTGCCCATCTGAGCGTCGGTGCTCCATTGCTTGCCGTGACAGCGGATCTGGAGCGAGCCGCTGAGGCGATGCTGGCAAATGTACCCGAGGACCGCACCTCGGATGAAGCCGTAGTGTTCATGGGACATGGAACCCATCATCCGGGCAACGTCTATTATATAGCCATGCAGGAAATTCTTCGGGCGCGCGACCCCCTTGCGTTTATCGGTACGGTCGAAGGCTCTCCGAGCTTGGATCAAGTACGTGCTGAACTGAAAAAAAACGATGTGCATAAGGCATGGCTCGTTCCTTTCATGTCTGTTGCCGGGGATCATGCACGCAATGATATGGCTGGTCCTGAAGAGGACTCCTGGATTTCGATCCTCACTGCGGATGGGGTCAACTGTACACCCGTCCTTAAAGGAAGTGCGGAGTTTGACAACGTGGTTCAAATTTGGGTGGACCATCTTGATCACGCCCTGGAAGAATTGCGCTAGCCTCTGAGAAGGCAAGATATGGAAGCTCCGGGAAAAAGAAAGATAGCAAGGAGTGATCACCGCCCAGGCTTTGTCTTGGGAATGATCGTACTGACAATCGTTTCGCTGTTCTTGGCGATTTTTCCCGGAGCTTTTCCCATCCCTTTTCATGAAGTTGTTTCCATTTTGTCCGAAGGCAATGCCGACTCTCCCGGTGCCACAATTATTTGGGATATTCGGCTCAGCCGCATTTGTCTATCCTGGATCATTGGTGCGGGACTGGGAGCCTCGGGAGTAGTCTTTCAGGGGTTGTTGCGCAATCCTCTGGCGGATCCGTTCACATTGGGCGTGTCCAGTGGAGGAGCATTCGGCGCATCCTTGGCCATTACCCTTGGGCTTGCCGGCGTCACGGGTCTGTTCGGTGTTGTGGCTCTGCCTGTGGCTGCTTTTTTCGGGGCTCTTGTTGCGCTTGTGGCGGTGATCGCCTTGGGCAGCATCGGTGGCCGATTGCGACGGGAAACATTGGTTCTGGCGGGAATTGTCATATCCACATTCCTGTCGGCCTGTATTTCCCTTTCAAAGGCGCTGAATGAGGAATCGGTTTCCGCTATAGTGTTTTGGATTATGGGGAGCCTCCAGGGCCGGGGCTGGGAACACGTCTTGCTGGTTTTACCTTATTCTTTGGTAGGATTGGTGGTCATGTTTCTACATTCCCGTGAGTTGGATATTCTCTCTTTGGGCGAGCGACAAGCCCGACAGCTCGGAGTGTCTACAACCCGTGTCCGCGTGATTTTGCTCGGCGGTGCCGGATTGGTAACGGCCGCTGGTGTGGCTGTAGCCGGAATCATCGGTTTTGTGGGGCTTGTCGTGCCACATATGGTGCGGCTGGTGATCGGTGCGGAGCACGGACCCCTTCTACTCCACTCCACTCTGCTTGGCGGATTGCTGCTGGTTTGGTCTGATGTGGCTGCCCGGGTGATTCTATCCGGCGGTGCGGAGCTTCCCGTGGGGGTGATTACAGCGCTCCTGGGTGGTCCGTTTTTTTGTTTTCTATTACGAAAGCAACGGGGGGATTCAAGATGACCTCGACCATCCCCCACAACCCGCCGGTATTCACCTGCAACGATTGGTCGCTGGGCTATGGTTCACGTTCTTGCGTTCTCCATGGGGTGAATGTCTCGCTGGCCGTAGGCGAGGTTGTTGCCTTGCTCGGTCCCAATGGATCAGGAAAAAGTACTCTTTTATCTGGCATTTGTGGTGCGTTGAAAGCGCGGAACGGTCAGGCGTTTCTTAGCGGGATCCCAATCGAAGATTTGTCGCCAGCCAGGGTTGCCCGGTTGTGCGCCGTGGTGCCGCAACGTGTGGAAACACTCTTTGGATTACGCGTTAGAACCATGGTCGCCATGGGGCGGCATGCCCATCTCCCGTTTTGGGGGCATGCCGATGCTGAGGACGAGGCAGTTGTTGATCATGCTTTGGAAGCCACGGGAACGGTTGAATTGCAAAATCGTACTGTGAACGGACTGTCCGGCGGTGAACTGCAGCGTGTCCTGTTGGCACGTGCCTTGGCGCAGCAGGCAGGGCTGTTACTTCTTGATGAGGCATTTTCTGCCATGGATATGGCTTGGCGAGTACGCTGTTTTGATTTGGTCCGCGAGCTGGAGGCCGCAACTACGGTTGTGGCCTTGCATGATATCAATCTGGCGGCACTGTATTGTACCCGGATCATTTTTTTGAAGAATGGTCGGGTAGCCTATGATGGGCCGGTGGAGCCTCTTTTTTCCGAATCCACCCTGAGTGAGCTTTATGAAACGACAATCAAGATCGGTGTTCATCCCGGAACGGGAACCCCCCAGGCCTTTGCCATGCCGAGTCCTGTTCGTTCTGGTCTGCTGGAGCATGATCGTTCCAGTGATCACAGTCCATGCTGACAGCATCAGAATTACGGACGATCGGGGACAAGTCGTGCTGTTGGAGCGTCCTGCCCGGCGTGTTGTCGCGCTTTATGGTGCCTTCAATGAAATTCTTTACGGCATGAATCTTGGTGATCGGATTGTAGCTCGAACCAAGGCGGATCGAGTTCCGCCCCAAATTTGTGAGCTTCCTTGCATCGGGACGCACATGCGCCCCAATGTGGAACGCATTGTCGGGATGCAGCCGGACCTTGTGTTGCAAATGGGAGGAAGAAGCGCGGCATTGCAAAGTGTTCAAGCCTTGGAACGGTTTGGCATTCCAGTTGCTGTTTTTCATGTGTCTGATTTTGTGCAGCTTTTTGCGATGATAAACAAAATTGGGGATCTCACAGGAGCAGGGAAAGAGGCGAAAGCATTGGTTGCGCAGATGCGTCGGCGTCTTGAGGCGGTGCGGCAACGTCTGCCGAAAAATGGTTCGCCTCAAGTCTTTTTTGAAGTTCGGTCCGGAAATTTGTTGGCTGCCGGGCAGAAATCCATCGTAAACGACATTATTTTGCATGCGGGCGGTAAAAACTGTGTGACCCTCCACTCTCGATTGGTACGCCTCAGTGAAGAGGAGCTTCTTCGTCTTGCTCCTGAGGTTTACCTGTCACAGCAAGGGCCGATGAATCCCGTTCCTGTGGACGTACGGAGTTCATCCCGTTTTGCTTCGCTTCCTGCCGTGCAAGCCGGACAAGTTTTTCAGGTGGATGAACAGATGTTTTCCCGTCCTGGGCCTCGGAACGTCGATGCCGTAGAACGTTTGGCCGGGATTCTGTATCCTGATTTATTCCCTGAATTTTATGAAAGAAATCAAGCAATGGAGTTGAAATAATAATGACCAATATATCCAAAGGAACTTTGTACGGTATCGGTGTCGGCCCTGGCGATCCGGATTTGTTGACGTTGAAGGCTGTGCAGGTTTTACGTCGCGTAAAGCATATCTTTGCAAGTTCCTCCAGCAAAAACGGATTTTCCGTTGCGGAGGGAATTATGCGTCCGCATCTGCGAGAAGGTGTTGAGGTGCGCCGGCTTCGTTTCCCAATGACGAATGATGTCGAAGTGTTGCAGCATGCCTGGGAAGAAAATACCCACAAGTTGGTGCAGTGCCTGGACAAAGGAGAGGACGTTGTTCTTGTTACGTTGGGGGATCCGCTGTTGTATAGCACGGTTGGGTACATTTTGCGGACCTTGCGCCGTGCGTACCCGGATTACCCTGTGGAGATTATTCCCGGCATTACTTCTTTCCAGCAGGCCGCAGCACTGACGCAAACAATTCTGGCTGAAGGAGAGCAGCCTTTGCACATTCTTGCGGGGACCATGTCGGAAGACGCTCTTGCCGAGACGTTGTCGCAAAAGGGAAATTTTGTAATTCTCAAGGCGTATAAGAATTTTACAGTCATACGCGACCAGTTGCGACACAATAACATGGCGCATGACTGCGTGTATGCAAGTCGCATTGGTTTGGAGCGAGAGAAAATTTGTCGAGGAATTGAAAACCTTGTTGAAGACCCCACCTATCTTACATTACTTTTAGCGAATTCTTATGAAAAACCTGCTTGATCGTCTCGGCCTACAATAGTTTTCCTGGCCATTCCATTAGGGAAAAGTGTTTCGCCTTCCCTTGCTCGTTGGTTTATGAAGCCACGTCAGATAGATGGCGCTCCGCTTCTTTCGGCAATGCCGGGGCGGGGCGCACGAGCATTGTGCGGCGAGCTCTCGGACTGCCCTTTCCGCTAAGCATGTTCAATTTGCCGGTAAATGAAGCCCCTTCTTCACTGGCCAGGCAAGGGGAATCTATGTTGCCGGTCAAGGTTGCGCCGTCACGTAAGAGCACTTTTCGCTCGGCCTGAACATCCCCTTCCACTTTGCCGTACACTTCCAATTCGCCAACTTGAAGGCTGCCTGCCACTTTTCCATTCGGGCCAATGGTTAAAAGTCCCCTTGTACGTATGTCACCTTCAAAAAAAGAATCAATTGTTCCGGATCCTTCAAACTCGAGTAGCCCTTTCCATTGGCTCCCTTTACCAAGAATGCATAGCGCGTCATGCTTTTTCATGATTATTTTTTAGTCATCTTTTTGTGTTTCTTCAAGCTCTTTTGATTGTCAGTATCGGATATATAATTCGAAAATGTTTATAGTCTGTTTTTCTGTGATTTTTTCCTGTTGACAGCATAGGAAAAAGCTCATACCTAGGGTCAGTAAATGACCATCGGTCACTTTTTGACCAAAGGACGGAGCGCACATGGCACGCAGGCAGCAGGAAAAAAGTCGTCAGACCAAAGAAGAGCTGTTGGTCTGCGCCATGCGTTTGTTTGGTGAAAAAGGATTTGCCGCCACGACCATTTCCGAGATCACCAAGGCTGCCGGCTATGCCAAGGGGAGTTTTTACAGCCACTGGCCGGGTAAAGACGATATTTTTTTGGAAATTTTAGAACGCAAGATGGACCAATACCGTCGTGATCGTTCAAAAAAGATTCAAAAGGCTTCATCGTTTGAAGAAGTTTTTCACGTTATATGGGATTTTCTTGAATCAATTATGGATGATATGAACTGGTCCAAGGTCTTTTTGGAGTTTACGATTCATGCTTCTCGTGATGAACGACTTCAGACAGAGCTGAATCGGAGCAAGTACAGGTTGTCAAATGATATCTTTTCCAAACTGTTGGGAGATTTTGTTTGTACCGATGTGCCGCCTGAGAAGATTGGTTCTCTCAATACCGCGCTGTTCGAAGGTTTTTTGATTCAAAACGTTCTACAAACCAATGTGCTGGACCGTGAAGACATTCGCCGGGCTGCCCTGCTTCTTGCCCGGGCGCACTGCTTTCCTGAGTCCGATCAACTGGGCTTCCCGGCCCGAACGCCCGAATGTAAGGAGTGATCATGCGACCCCGTACCCTTTTGACAGGATGCCTCGCTGTTTTGTTGTCCTTATGGGTGCTGCCCACGCACGCCAGTGAGTTTCGCCTGAGTTACAGTTGTTTTTTCCCTCCAACCCATGTGCAGTCACAGCTTGCGGAGCAATGGTGTCGGGAGGTTGAAGCCCGTACTGACGGTCAGGTGCGTATTGATTACTATCCTGGTGGCACGCTGACAAAGGCAAAACAATGCTATGACGGCGTGGTAGAGGGTATCTCAGACATCGGCTTTTCCGCCCTGGCCTACTCCCGAGGTCGATTCCCGGTCATGGCTGCTGTGGATTTACCCTTGGGATACACCTCGGGGATGCAGGCCACCAAGGTCGCCAACAGCGTGTATGAGCATTTTCAACCGCAGGAACTGCAGGATGTGCAGGTCATGTATTTCAACGCTCATGGTCCGGGTCTTTTGCATACTCGGGAAATTTCGGTCACCCGCCTGGAGCAGCTCAAAGGACTCAAGCTCAGGGCAACTGGAAACAGTGCTCAACTCGTTCAAGCTCTTGGCGGGACTCCCGTGGCGCAATCCATGCCCGAGGCGTATCAAAGCATCCAAAAAGGCGTGGTCGATGGCGGTATGTATCCCGTTGAAACCAACAAAGGGTGGAAAATGGCCGAGGTCGTGGACTACATGACCGAAAGCTACTCCACTGGATACACCACGACTTTTTTTGTGGTCATGAACAAGGACCGCTGGGAATCCCTGCCGGACGACGTGCGGAAAGCTATCCAGGAAGTTAATGCCGAGTGGATCGCCAAGCACGGACAGGCCTGGGATGAGGCGGACAAGGTTGGTCGAGCAGCTTTTCTTGAGCAAGGTAATCAGATTGTTCCGCTTGCTGCTGAGGAAGCTGAGCGTTGGCAAAATGCTGCCGCTCCCCTGCTCCGTACATACGTGGATGAAGTGTCCGCCCGGGGAGTGGATGGAGACGCTGTTTTACGTTTTACCCGCGACGCGCTCCAAGAGCTGCGTTAAGCGTTGCTGCTTTTAATTTGAAGCGGGCAGACTTTTGGGTCTGCCCGTATCTTGTTCATACGGATATACATTGGAAGGAATAGGTTCCATGCTGCAATCGTTGTTTTCCGCATTGTCTGGTATGCGAAAAGTGATGCGCGCTGTGGCCGCAACAGCTCTTTGCGCTATGGCGCTAGTCACGGGAACCGATGTTGTGGGGCGGTTTTGGGACTCCCCTCTCTTCGGTTCCGAAGAAATCGTGACCATGCTTGCCGTACTCGTTGTCGGTCTCAGCCTCCCCGAAGCCCACTGGCATCGAAGCCATATTGGTGTGGAGATTTTTGTCCGATTCTTGCCGAAAAAGGTCCGTGACATCATCCACCTGATCACCACGTCAGCAGCATTGGGACTTTTTGCCGTAGTCGCCTGGCGGATGGTTGATTACGGCCTGACCATGCAAACGTCCGGGGTCCGTTCCATGAACCTCGGTTTTCCCGAATATCTCGTCGTGTTTGTGCTTGCCTTCGGTTTTCTGATCTTCACCCTCCATTTGGTGCGGGACGTGGTAACATGGTTTACCGCCTCACCCGAAACACGTCAGGAGTAATCATGGATCCCACTCTTGTCGGCATTCTGGGCATTGCGTTCATGCTCGTGCTGTTCATGACACGCATGCCTGTTGCCTACGTGATGACGCTGGTTGGGTTTGTGGGCTTCAGTCTTTTGATCTCCCCCAAAGGCGGACTGAACCTTTTATCCCGAAATATTTATTCCGCATTTGCCTCCTATGATTTAAGCACCATTCCACTGTTCATCCTCATGGGACAGATTGCTTTCAACTGTGGCATTAGCCGAAAGCTCTATGATACCGGATACCGTTTTTTCGGCCATGTGAACGGTGGGCTTGCTATGGCGACTGTAACGGCATGCACTGGATTCGGGGCAATCTGCGGATCAAGTCCAGCCACGGCGGCCACCATGGCCACTGTGGGCATTCCCGAGATGAAGCGTTTTGGCTATGCGGATTCCCTGGCCGCCGGGTCCGTCGCTTCCGGCGGTGGATTAGGCATGATCATGCCCCCTAGTGTCGTGCTCATCGTTTATGGTGTGCTCACCGAGCAATCCATTGGCGAATTATTTGTGGCAGGCATTTTTCCGGCATTGCTGCTCACCCTGCTTTTCATCGGTGCCGTCTGGCTTGTTTGTCGGCGTTCGCCGGAACAGGGACCCAAAGGGGAACGGTGCTCCTGGAGGCAACGATTGGCCTCTCTGTCTGGCCTTTCGGACACATTGATAGTGTTTCTATTGGTTATTGGCGGTATGTTTCAAGGTTGGTTTACTCCTACGGAAGCAGCCTCCGTAGGAGTGATCGGCATCAGCCTGCTTTCTTTTTTTCGCGGCCGTCTGACCTGGAAGGCCTTGGTTAAGTCGCTGCATGAGACGTTGCGAACATCCTGCATGGTGCTCTTTCTTATTGCCGGAGCCGTGGTTTTCGGCAAATTTTTGGCGGTGACGCGTATCCCCTTTGATATCGCCTCCTGGGTGGCAGGGTTTGACTTGCCTGCGTTTGCCGTGATGGCCGTGATTGTCCTGATTTACTTTATCGGCGGCTGTTTCATGGATTCCCTGGCTTTGATCATGCTCACCATTCCGGTCTTTTACCCTGTGGTGCAGAGTCTAGGGTATGATCCGATCTGGTTCGGGATCATCATTGTGCTCGTCACGGAAATGGGTGTCATTACGCCGCCTGTTGGTATCAATGTTTATGTGGTCTATGGGATTACGCAACAATTGCGAACCGGAATTCGGCTGGAGTCGATATTCCGAGGCATTGGTCCGTTTCTGGCGGCCATTGCCTTGGGGATCTCTCTATTGTTCGTGTTTCCGCAGATCATTCTTTGGTTGCCGGGTCTTATGTATTAGTCTGCATGCCTTGCCTTTCTTTTCAGCATACTGCCGGACAGATTGCCTTCCATGTGCGTCTGTCCGGCATTGCTATTGTTTTGTCTCCTGGTGGGACCAGCATTCAAGGGAATTTGCCAAGGGCTGGGAATACGGGCTATCCTGCGATTGAAGAAAAAGTGAGCAACAGCAACATTGAGGACCGACCGTAAATGGCAAAGAATTTTAGAGTGGATATGTCATCGACCGTGCTTTCAGGGAAGGAGCATTGTCTTGCCGCCTATATTGAAGCGCTTCCCGCCGTTGTTTGGCGAATTGATATTGTCGGAAACGAAATAACCTTCTTGAATAATTATACGATTCCGTCTTTAGGTGAATACGCCAGAGCCGTGTTGCAAAATCCGGTGCAGGCCGAGGAGCGCATTCCGAAGGAGGATCGTCAACGCTTTCACCATTGCTATAATCAGGTCCGGAACCGCCATGCCACGGCTTGCACCTTCCGCATGCGGTTGGAAAACGGCAGTATGGGCTGGTTCAAGATCATTGCCATGCCGGACCCGGAAAATCCCTCTTGTTCCGTTGGGTTGCTGTTGGATATTACCGCCCATGTGAACACGATTCTTTCCACCGAAGGTCGTCCCGGATTGTCCGAAAAAATAGACTTGGTACCTGATCCGGTCCTTCTGGTGCGTTTTTCGGATCGCCGCGTATTTCGTGCCAATCAAGCAGCGCTTCAGTTGTTGGGCTAT
Organism: Paucidesulfovibrio gracilis DSM 16080; assembly: GCF_900167125.1. Lineage (NCBI taxonomy): Bacteria > Pseudomonadati > Thermodesulfobacteriota > Desulfovibrionia > Desulfovibrionales > Desulfovibrionaceae > Paucidesulfovibrio > Paucidesulfovibrio gracilis. Next base: position 395,658 of record NZ_FUYC01000003.1, on the reverse strand, counting down.
TCATCGCAGCAAATCACCTCCCTCGATTTGGATATGCTGCTTCAGAACAATCCCAAGAACAGATTGTTCGAAATTTACGAAGGCCTTATCTTTTCCGACGCATGGTGTGGGGAAATCAAGGTCAGTGACGCCATGGGGAGACATCATCAGTGTTCCGCACATATCGAGGGCATAGCCAGAGATGATGAAAACGTGCTGTGGGTCACCTTGTCGCACCTGAATAGTTGCCAGGCATGCAAGGGTATCCCTGTTCGGGGCAATGAATCTGTTTCAGTGCGTGAAGTTCGTGCGGCGATGAAAAAATGTCGCACCGTGAAGCAACTTCTTGAGGCCATGCTTGCGGCCCTGCCCCCGGAATCCCCTACTGACGCCATTATGCTTTCCAGAATTTTCATAGCGCAGAATCAAGTACTGGTCACAGGTGCTGGTGAGCCGTTCGAAAGTGTTCCTGAAAATCGGAGCCATCTTTACGAAGGATCGATTGCCGAAAATATAGTTCGTTTCAACTTGAGCAACCACGTGGTCATGGAGACATCGAAAAGCATCAAAGCGATTGACTGGGCTTTGTTCATCCCCAGGGGAATTCATTCCTACTATGCTCAGCCCTTTTTTGATGATGGAGTCTTGACCAAAGTTTTGATTTTTTGTTCCCGGGGAGCAGGCAATTATGATCCTGACGCCCCGGCTCCGATGCAGGAGTTGTATCCTGATTTTTTGGATCATCTCGAACGCTGTCTTTCGTGATCCTCCCTGGGTGAGGCTTTTCCGCTTCTCTTTCCCTTATTAATTGTCAGATACCGTTTGGTATTTTGGTGCTCATGGTCGGTGGGGTTGCTCCGCCGGCCATGAGCATTTTGAAATGTTCCCTGCCGCTATTGTTTGGTCCAACCAGACAGACACATTTCGGTAGACGTACTCTTTTTTACGATCATGGCTTCATTTTTCATCATGGACCTGGCCAATTTTTATGTTCCATTCTTTAGTTAACAATTTCAGGTGCTCATTTCTTTTCCTTTTCTTTTTCTTGCACGCTTTTTTTAAATCTGGTTGGTCCAGTTTTGAGAAGGAACGTGCAAAAAACCTTGCCTTACGCATTTTGTTTCTGAAAGATGGCAGCCAGGAAACAAAATGTGAAAAATAGCAAACAACTGGTTGGACCAAAATGGCTACAGCACAACGCCCCATACTATGTCAGCGGATGATCGAAATGCTTCAAGGAAACAGGTTTTCCATTGGAGACCGTATTCCCGGAGAGCGACGTTTGGCCGAAATGTTTGTTACCAGCCGAAATACTATCCGAGAAGTGCTCTGCAATCTCGAAACCATGGGATATGTGGAAATTCGTGAAAAAAGCGGCTGCTATTTGAAGAGCAAAGAGGGTCGCATCAGCTGGGAGCAGCTACGAAACAGAAAATCGCAACAAGCCATACGCCAGTTACTGCAGACGCTTTCATTGCTTGTTCCGGCTCTGGTCCGAGAGCAGTCAGGTACACTTTCGCCGGAAGCGGTTGCCGGCCTTGAAAAAGCAACGGCCCGATTGGGAGAAGCTGTATTCAATTTTGAAGTCCGCTCGTTTAATAGGGAGTACATCTCTTTTTTCCTGCTTCTCGCCAGTTCGACACAAAATGACTATTTAATTTTGCTCTTCAATGAGCTGTTGGCTGCCGCGGACAATTTGGAGTTTACCGGAATCGGCCTGGCGGAAGTGCAAACCGACTCCCTCTTTGCTTATCACGTTGAGCTGTTCAATGCGCTACGCAGCGGTAAAAGTGAAGAGGCGTTCAAAGCTGCTGGTGAATGCATCCGGCTCTATTCCAAACTGATCCTTCCGGAAGATGTGTTGTAATCGGCAGGAATAGACCATGAATCGTAGAGAATTTTTTCGCCGCATCGTCCCCAACCTCGGAGATTCTGACGACTCCGGAGCGACGCAGCCCCACTCCGTTGCCCAGACTTCCAAATCGGTTCGCCTTACGGAAGAGCAACGGTTTTTGCGCGCCATGGCTTTGGGTATTGATCCGGCGACTGTTTCGCCCGGGCGATTGGAGGAGCTGGTTCCCGACCCGGAACCGACGTCATCACCCATGAAGAGAGAGCGTTTGGAGACCGAGGATTGATCACCCTCCCTCCCCGTTCGCGAAGGAGTTTGAAATGGACAGTCACGACTTCAGCTATCTTGAGAGCAGGAAGTTGGTCAAACGCTGGAGTGGACCTATTCCGGCATTGGTCAACACCGTCCTCATTTTGGCTTTTTTTTATGCTACTTGGTGGATTTTTCAAGACCCACGGGGTCTTATGCGTATGTATACCCCCTATGTGGGCTACATGGTCTGCCGCTGGCTTTTGATTTTGTTCATCTGGGTCGCATATATCTTTGACTTCTGGCCGTTCCGACGTTCCTGGTTGAACAAGACCCACCCCTTGGTTAAAGGGGCTGTGCTCACTTTGGTAAGTGTCGCGGCCATGGTTCTGCTCATCAAGGGCTTTTTTGTCGAGATTCTTGGCAACTTCGGTATTGCCTATTTTGATCCAGACCGTCTTATGGCCATGGGTATTACGGATTTCTATTCCATTGAATATGCGGCCGAGGCGATTATGATGTTTGCGGCCATTGCTTCCTGGCTGTCCCCCAGCTGGGTGGTGGCCTGCGAAAATGCGCCCTGGCAGAAATTGACCCAACCTGCAAGAGGTATCACCATTGTGTTGGTGACCTTCTTTTTCAGCATGATAGTCTTCTTCCTGACCATGCACTCCCATATGGCCATCTTGTTCTACCCTTGGCAGAAATTCACAGCTATTTGTCCTCCCTATTGGGAAGACTTTGCCAACACCGTGTCCGGCAACTTCCATATCGCCTGGATTATGTGCTGCACCGTGATTGTTTGGTTGTATGAGACCATTTGGGAACGATACCCCTTTAACTTAATAAAAAATAATGCCTTGCGCCGCACGGCATCGTTCTTCGGTATCATCGGCATTGCCGTGGCCCTGTGCTTCTTCCTGTATTATGCGCAAGATCTTGTTTGGGGCGAAACTATTCGTGGAACCCGCCGCCTTATGGCACCGGATTGGCGTTGGTTGCATGTCGGGGAAATGGCCATTTTTTGGCTTGTACCCACGTTGTACCTGAGCTTCTACTGCAACAATTGGCCCACGAAGTTCAGTCGTCCGGTGAACGTCTTTTTGCGGACGTTGATCACTGCGGCAGGAGCCGTCCTGGTTTACGTCATCTACTACAAGACATCCCACCTCTTCCTGGGGACACAAAAGGGCTTCTCGCATCCCCAGCAGTTCCCCATGATTCCAATGATTTGGCTCATCAATATCTTCCTGATCAACTATTGGTTCATGGATGGTTGGCCGGGGTGGAAGGCTGAATCCAAATCTCCGGAAGAGTTGAATGAAGTTCATGAAGAAATTGTCGCCCATGACGTGAAGTGGACTCCTGGCATCGCCAAGGGACTTTTGATCGGATTGGCCATAGGCGCTCTCGCGTATTTTGCCGTGATCAACGTTCTGCCTTGGATCGGCGCGAACTTCACTATCATCGACTAAGCAGGGGAATAAGGAGCTAAAAAATGAGCAACGAAAAAAAGAACCTGAGTCGACGCGACTTCGTGAAAGGCGCCGCCACCGGTGCTTTGGTCGGGGCGTTTGCCGGAATGGGCATGTATTCCTATACCCCGTGGTCGTACGACCGTCTGCCGGAAGTGCAGCGCAAGCAACATGATTTTGGAGCCTGCCGTAGCATTCGCATCACCAACATCTCGGAAACCAGCTGGTTCAACAATGCCCACCTGATCGGGGACATCCATGAGGCTGGTGGGCTGTTGGTGAACCAATACACCCTGAACTGGGCACCTTTTGCCAACGGCAAGGGGTCGGCTATGGGGTCATATGAGGACGGCATCTCCACAATCAAAGATCTGATCCCTCATGACATTGAAAAAGCCTGGGATATTCAGAAAAAGCTTGCTTTGCACCCGGAAAACCCCGGCGGGTATTCCTGCCTCATCGAAGTTGAGGCGCTCGACGGTTCCATGCACAAATACCTGCTGGATACCGGGTGGTCTTATTCCTGGATGAATGATTGCTTCAAACGCGAGGGTGTGGACCAGATGCTCCGCGACCAGCAGATCGAAGCCCTGTTCATCTCTCACGAGCACTGGGATCACTTCTGGGGACTGCCCGTGACCATGAAGTATGACAACCGCATCCCGCTGTATGTCCATGATGGATTTTATAAGGAGGGGTTACAGTATATCAAGGATTCCGGGTATAAAGGGGAACCTGTTATCGTCAACCAGCCCGTGACCGAAATCGCTCCGGGTGTGGCTTTGTTGAAGTTCAACGTCCCCATCATCAACCGGGTCTTTGGTGAAACCTCTCTGGCCTTTAATATCAAGGATAAGGGACTGGTGCTGGTTTCGGGGTGTTGCCATCAGGGCGTGCTCAAGTTTGCCGATTTTGCCTATGCCAACCTGAAATACGACCAGGATAGATTTTACGGAATCTATGGTGGACTGCACATCTCACCCTTCGAGGATTGGGATCCCAAATATGACGACTTGGTTATCTCTCTGGGTGAGTGGGATTTTGAACGCATTGGTTGCAACCATTGTACCGGTCACCTGACGGCCAAAAAATTCATTGAGGCTGGATATCCAGTGGTTCGCGGAACAGCCCGATTCCGCTCCGCTTCGAAGGATTACCTCGGCAACGGCGATAAGATCACTTTCGGCGTCTAACAACCGTCACCCTACCCCATGCGTCCGACCGGCAAACGTCGGTCGGACGCGCTCCACAAGGACACGGCATGCAGCTCTCCGCCCTTCTCCCTCCTCAGCGTCAAGTCGGCCAATTTGTTGATATGCATGAAATGTTGATGAATTGCCTACTCGCGGCATGCCGAGATGATGCGTTCAAGCGTTTGAGCGGATGGAAGGGAATGGCTGTCTGTCCCCGTGGACCCATGGCCCGGACGCTGAAGTTGCAAACTCGGCCGGGTGTGTTTGGACTGTGCGCCAAAACACACGAGGCTTCCTGTCAGGACCATTCGGCATCATTCGATATTTTTTATTTTCCCGATCCAGATGAAAAACTCCTGGAATGCATGTCGCTCGCTGCCAATCATTCCGTGATGCAGGAAGAGTACCGACACCGTGTCCGTAATTTTTCAGCGGTTCTACCATGGGCCGCTCCGTTTCATATTGGTCGGGTGTGTCTGGCGCTGGATCATTTGGAAACAACGCTATCTTTGGTTCTGGAAGCTCCGGAACGGATTATTACGGTGGCCCAGGACGGGATGCGGACTCAAGATGGTCAATGGATTCTCTCTCCTGGGGAGGCCGAAGAGGATATTCCGGCCCATCAGCTCGCTTTGGATTTATATCTTATCCTGGCTGCTTCTGTGTCCCATAGTTTAGGAGAGCCTCCTCGATTCTTGGAGAGGCGGCAGCGGCCCGGCACAGCCCGGATGGTTCGACAAGACGGACAATCCTTTTCTTCTGCCTCAACCTCTCTATTTTTTACGGATATCCTGAGCTGGGGAACGGATCGTGTCACCTCCACAGCGACCGTTTCCCAGTTTCAGGATTTTTTTTGGACTTTTTCTGATCGCCGACACATGCCCTCCCCGTTCAATACGGCGCTGTTGTGGGATGTGCATGACGCACAGCGGCTCCAACGTTGCCCCCAATACGCACATGCGTTTGATTCTCGTCCGCGACTCATCGTATTGAGCGGATTTCTCGGTTCAGGGAAAACGACCTTTCTGAATCAGTTGCTGGAATACCATGCCGCTCGTGACGAACTTGTGGCCATCATTCAAAATGAAGTTGGGCAGACCGGTGTGGATGGGAAATTGCTGGAGGGAGATGATTCCATCATTGAAATGGATGAAGGATGCGTTTGTTGCACCTTGGCTGGAAATCTTTCAAAAGGTGTTGCACAGCTCAAGGAACAGTTTCATCCCAAAATCATCGTGCTTGAAAGTACCGGACTAGCTAATCCTTTCAATATATTAAATGAACTGGAAACACTTCGTCCGTTGGTCCGCCTGGATTCCATCACCACGCTGGTGGATGCCGTCAACGCTAGGCATATCCTGGCCGCCAGTGATGTGGGGCGTGATCAGGTCAAGGCTGCGGATGTTCTGCTCCTCAACAAATGTGATTTGGCTTCCGAAGCGGATCAACGGGAGCTTGCCGGCATTTTGCAAAAGATAAACCCCCGAGCCGTACTCGTTCACGTTTCTCACGGAGTAATCAATCCGGGGCTTTTGTATGACGATGATCCGTTGGAAAAAACGCTTTGGCCCGCAGCAGCAGCCAACAAACCACCTCAGCACCATCATGACCACGGCATGGAGGGATTTTTTTCCAGGCGCTTCACTTTTTCTGCTCCTCTGAACGAGTCGGAATTGTTGAAGCTTCTGGAAGAAATGGGGTCAGCCAATGTTTTCCGCCTTAAAGGGATCGTTATGGTTCGTGATGCTATCAACGCGCGGGTGGTTCAATTCGTTTCGGGTCGATATGAATTGTCCGATCTCGGTGTTCCTTTTGCCGAGGAATCCTTTTTAGTTGCCATTGGGAAAGACATGAAGCTCGGTGCATTGGAAAAACTTGAGGAAAAATACGCATGAATATTGTTCAGCAAGGCGGTCTAATGATGTGGCCCCTGCTTGTCGTTTCCGTAGTGGCCTTGGGGGTTATTCTTGAGCGCTTTGTTGTGATCTCTACCACTCGCTTTCCCGCCTTGAGGGTGCTTTCGGCCTTACGGGACGATATCCAGGACTCCAAGGCGGCTCAGTTGCCGAGTGACATTGCGGATCGGTATCCTGCGTTTGTCCCTTTTTTTGAGGCGTTGCTTTTTGAGGAGTGCTCCAAGTCGCAGCGTGAGGCCACGGCCCAAGCCGCGGGCGAGGAAATACTGTTTCGGTTGAATCGTGGACTGGATTTGCTGTCCACACTCTCCAATGTTGCTCCGTTAATGGGATTGCTCGGTACGGTTATCGGCATGATATCCGCTTTCTCTACGCTTGCCGCTTCAAGCGATGTCGATATTTCATTGTTGGCTGGTGGTATCTGGCAGGCTCTGTTGACCACGGCAACTGGCTTGGCCATAGCCATACCAACCCTCCTGGCGCATCGTTGGTTTCTTCGCCAACAAGAAAAAGTGGCGCATGCCATGCAGGTTGGTGCGGCGTATTTGCTGGAGGCGTTTCACGAGGACGATGCTTTGTGATTCGTTTTCGGAACAAGACGGGTCATACCACCGGACCAGACATAACGCCGCTTTTGGATGTTGTCTTTATTTTATTGATTTTTTTTGTCGTCTCCGCCGTCTTTACGCTCAAAGGTATGGACATGGAGCTGCCAAAGGCAGAAACCTCCCAATCCATATCCGGCCGATGCTTGGAAATTGTATTACGGGCTGATGGATCCTTACTCATGGACGGAGCTGAAGCAACTTTGCTGGATATTCGGTATGCCCTGGACCATGCTGCAGCATTGCCGCAATCCGCACGTCCTGGGCAGATAGTGCTCAAGGCCGATCCACATTCCCAGGTCCAACCATTTCTGGATCTTGTTGATCTGGTGCGCAAACATGGCTTCCAGAATTTGGTCATTGCCACACGCTCCCTCTCATCACCCGAGGCGGATTCCTGATCCCATGGTACAACATCGAGTTATTGCTTGCCTCATCATCTCTTTTAGTATTCATTTTTTTGTTCTTCAGTTGGATATCCTTTTTGCCGAACCACGGAACTCGCCAGAAAAGATTACATTTTTCGAGGATGGTTCCATGGACGCCCGTGCTGTTCGGAACCAGGGCATCACCTTGGGGCGTATGGTGGAAGAAGCAATGGACGCATCTGGCGATGCTCGGTTGGACCGACAGGTCCAAGCCGAAAAGTGGTATTTGTCCCAAGTGCGTCGGGCCATTGAAGAACGAAAATTTTTTTCCAACGGACAGCGTGTGGCGGGCCTGATAGGGAATGTGCAATATGTATTTACCATTACCGCAGATGATGTGTTCCGTGACATCCGCTTGGTGCGTTCTTCGGGAGATGCACGTCTGGATAATGCGGCCCGCTCGGCCATTCAGGCGGCAAGTGGTGTTGTGGAACGGCCTGCCCTTCTTGGTCACCGCACGTTTCGGCTGGTTGTGACGGTAAAATATCAATATCAGATGTAGGTGGTGAACGCCGCATCAATCGACAGACTTTTCTTGCCGTGTTTCAGACCACATAAAACCAACCCAATAATCTTCTGTTGTTCCGAACAGCTAGTGATGGATGCAATGGAGATGGGAGCGTTGAACATTCTACTTGAATTTGTCTAGGAAAAATATCGTAAAATCGTATCTCTCTGAGTATACAGTTTTTGATTGAGAATCTTGTCGTAGATGATTTTGAACGGGAACGGCTCCATGGCGGCGCCGCTCTTCTTGGGCCGGTGAATTAAGAAGGACCGCACCATAAAAAGCGGGTCATGACAATCGTCATGACCCGCTTTTTATGGTGCCGAGGGGGGGACTCGAACCCCCACGACCTTTCGGTCACTACCCCCTCAAGATAGCGTGTCTACCAATTCCACCACCTCGGCACATATATGATATGAGGGCAATAAATCTTTTTAGTCGGCTTGTTCAGCCGGAATTTCAACAGGAGCCGGAGCTTCAGGTTGAGCCTGAGCAGGTTGCTCAACAGCAACACTGTCCATGATGGAGTCCGTACTTTCCTTGGTCAAGATATTGTACGTCAGGGACGTTACAAGGAAAATCGCCGCAAGGCCAGCAGTAACTCTTCCAAGCAGCCCACCGGCACCACCGGCACCGAACATTGTTTGACTGCTACCGCCGAAGATGGCTCCCATGCCTTCATGGCCGGATTGGAGCAGCACCACGACGACCAGGAAAATACAGGCCAAAATGTGAATGGTCAAGACCAAAGTTTCCACGTAACTTCCTCGATCCTTTACTGTTCTCTGGATACAATTCAAGCGAGAACAATTTTGCTGAAGCTTTCAGCCGTCAAGCTCGCGCCTCCTACCAAGACGCCGTCCACGTTGTCAAGCGTCATTATTGCGGAAATATTGTCAGGTTTCACACTTCCGCCGTACAAGATACTGATTTCACTTGCTATTGACGGCAAAAGCTCTTCGATTTTTTTTCTGACAAATGTGTGTGTGGTTGCGATTTCATCTGGTCCGGCGACTTCTCCGGTGCCGATGGCCCAGACGGGTTCATAGGCTATGACCAATGAATCCGAAGTCAACCCCACGGGAATTTCGGCCAGTCCAGCCTCAAGTTGTTCAGACAACACTTCTTCGACGCGATCCGCGCGGCGCTCCTCAATAAGCTCACCAATGCACAGGATGACGTTCAGATTGTTGTTAAGGGCAAAGGCTGTCTTACGTCCCACGAAAGCGTTGTCCTCTCCCAGAACATGCCGACGTTCGGAATGGCCTGTGAGCACCCAACTCGCCCCTACGTCGAGGAGCATATCCGGAGAAATTTCTCCAGTGAACGCTCCTTCCGCGGCGGGGTACATGTTTTGTGCACCGGCGGCCATGCCAGGCTCATTTTGTAGAGCCTCGGCCACTCCCTTAAGCGCAGTAAAGGGAGGGAAGATCAACACTTCCCTGTTTTCCGGCAATTGGCCACGGATGTTTTGGGCCAGTTCCGAAGCGGTATCCCGGGCCTGGTTCCAGGTTTTGTACATCTTCCAGTTGGCTGCCATGAGCTGCTTCATGCGGAACACTCCTTGAGCGCCTTAAAACCGGGGAGTTCCTTGCCTTCCATAAATTCCAAAAATGCTCCCCCGCCAGTGGAAATAAAGCTGAAACGATCCTGCAGCCCGGCCAAATGAACGACAGCATCCGTGTCGCCGCCGCCAACGATGGTCTGTGCGTCTTTCAAGTCGGCCATGCATCGACACAATTCGAGAGAGCCTTGAGCGAAGGCCGGGCGTTCGAAAAGTCCCATGGGACCGTTCCAGACTACGGTACGAGCTTCACGCAGGACAGCGCAATAGTTTTGTATGGTTTGTGGGCCGGCGTCAAGGATAACGGCTTGTTCGGGAACGCTATCCACGGCACATGTGCCTGCGGCCTCGGTGTCCTGCACGTCTTGAGCGTAAACGACATCCACTGGCAAATGTATCTCAACGCCGGATGTGGAAGCCAGTTGCAGAATTTCTCGCGCTTGGTCGAGCATATCCCGCTCGGCAAGCGAATTGCCGACACTGTGTCCCTGGGCAAGCAGAAAAGTATTGGCCATAGCCCCGCCAATGACGAGATGGTCCACTTTATGAATCAGGCTGTTGAGAATGCCGAGCTTTGACGAAACCTTGGCTCCGCCGGAGACAGCCACATAGGGACGCTTCGGGGAGGCAACCGCCATCTGCAGGTAATCCCATTCTTTTTTCATCAAAAAACCGGCACCGCATTCCGCCGCGTTGGCTGGGATATCCACCACTGAAGCATTGGCTCGATGCGCAACCCCAAAGGCATCATTGATGAACACATCACAAAGGGCCGCAAGCTGTTTGCCGAAATCCCCCCGATCCTCCGGCTTTTTCCCCTGCTCTTCCGGGTGAAATCGCAGGTTTTCCAACATCAGCACCTCGCCCGCTGCAAGATTCCGTACCAATTTTTCGGTAGCTTCGCCGATGCAGTCGGGAGCAAGTCTCACTTTTCTTTCCAGCAATGCGCCCAAATGAGCCGCCACAGGAGCCAGACTCAGTTCCGGTACGACTTTTCCTTTGGGTTTTCCCAAATGAGCACAAATAACGAGTGCGGCTCCTTGATCCAAAATATGGCGCAAAGTGGGCAAAGCCGCGCGAATTCGATTGTCGTCCGTAATTTGCCCTTCGTTGAGAGGAACGTTGAAATCAACGCGGACCAAAACGGTTTTTCCCTCAAGCTCCATAGTATCGATGCATTTCATAATGGTATTTTTCCCTCCAATCGGCAAACGCAATCATTTTTAGGCGGGGGTAGTATGCCCCAAAAAGGAACATCTGAAAAGAAGCGCATCTTCCTTCGTATCGGGATAATATCGCTTTCTGACTCCGTATTGCTCGAATCCAAATTGTTGGTATAAGGCTATGGCCGGGGCATTGGACCGTTTGACGTCCAAAAATCCAGCTTCTGTTTGTCGGGCTGCGCAAAAGGAAAAGAGTTTCCGCAACAGGATTTTGGCCAATCCTTGCCTGCGGAAATCAGGATGCACCGCCAGGTTGAGTATTTCCATTTCCCCGGCAATCAGTGAAAAAGCTAAATATGCCACGAGCCGTCCATCGGTTTTGATCCCGTATATCCGGAAAGCCCCTCGCTCCAGTCCGAGCTTGTATTGGCTTTCGTTCCAATGGTATTCAAAACACCGACGTTCAAGGCGCATCAATGCTGGGATATCAAAGACGCGTAACTCTGTCGGCTTCAGTGGGTTTGTGTTGGTGTTCATGAAGCAATCCTCCAACGCGCTCGCCGAGCTTACCTTCTACAAGGGCGGTGGAACGCGTAGCAACAATAGAAACGTTCAGGACTCTATGCAATCCTCTGATTATGACTCGTTACGAGGTCAACACGGATTGGCGGAAGTCATGGACCGGGGCAACCGGTCGCTCATGGTTATGCGTGTTTCCGAAATCCATCGACAACTGCTGCCCCATCGGAGCGTTGTGGTGTTGGTCTTCCGTCAGGACGGCAAACTGTACTTACAAAAACGAAGCCACAAAAAAAATGTTTTTCCGGGACGCTGGGACATATCAACGTGTGGACATGTTCGACCCTTTGAAGGAACAGTGGACACGGCAGAACGCAAACTGGAGCATGAGTTGAACATCAGGGCCGACCGGCTCAAGTTTGTTCGGCATCTTGCGGCCACACCCGGGACCGGATTTGAATTTACTTCATTGTACGCTTTGGAGCGGGTCAACGAACAAGTGGAGCCAAATCCCCAGGAAGTCGGCGAAGGGTATTTTTACAGTGCCGAAGAAATTCAATATCTTGTGCGGGAATTTCGCGAATTGCTTACCCCCCGTCTCGTCTACCTCTGGGAAGAGGGAATTCCTTTTCCAGTCTGGGAGTCCGTTTAAGCCTCAGTGCACAAAAGGTCACTCATGGTTTCGTGCAGTAAACCATTGGTTGCCAGAATGCCGGTGTCGCCAGGGATATACTTCTCGTGGGCATCGTATTGGCTGACACGTCCGCCCGCTTCCGTTACCAGCAAAAGACCTGCTGCGGTGTCCCAAGGATGCAACGCACTTTCCCAGAAGCCGTCATACCGGCCACATGCCACATAAGCCAGATCCAATGCTGCGGCCCCGGGACGACGGACTCCGCGCGTACGCGGGAGGAATTTTTCAAGATTGTTCAGAATTTCTGGAAGGTATGTTTTGATATCATAGGGAAATCCCGTTGCCACAAGAGCTTGGGACAGTTCCGACGTAGTGGAAACGTGGATTGCCTCTCCATTGCACCAGGCACCACCGCCGTAACTGGCTGCGAATACTTCCCTCAGTAAGGGAAGATTGATCACGCCAAGCACTGGCCGCCCCTGACCCCAAAGCGCCACCGAAGTCGCGACAAAAGGCAGGCCGTGGGCAAAATTCGTTGTCCCATCGAGTGGATCAATGACCCAGGTAAGATCACCCAGGGTATTCTGTGCAGAAGACTCCTCGGCCAAGAATTTTGACTCCGGCAGCAGCTCGATCAGCCGGTGTTTGAGTTGCTCCTCCACCGCAACGTCCGTCTCTGTAACCAGATCGTTTCCGCCCTTTTTGCGAATGTCCTTTGGAAGTGTGCTGTTGCGGACAATCAACTCCCCGGCGTCCTGTACGATTGAAACGAGTTGGGGAAGCAGTGCGGCGAGATCCAGTTTTGTCACGGGGTACTCCTCAAAATGTCAAGCGTGGACACAATTCTTTTGTGGGCGTTGATCACGGCTGTGAAGACCGGGTAAGCCCCCGGTCCAACCAGGTCAGCGATCCAGGAGGACATGATCCAATGCGCCGTCCGCCTCAAGAACTTTGGCAGTACCGCGAACCACAGTGGTCAGGGGATCATTGTCACGAATTACGCTGATACCGCATTGGTTACTGATCAGGTCTTCCAGGCCGGCCAGCATGGAGCCGCCGCCGGCCAGTAAGAGACCGTTGTCGAAAATGTCTGCCGAAAGGGAAGGCGAGGTGCGTTCCAGAGCGTTTTTAACGGCCTCCACAATCGCGCTCAATGGCTCACGAATAGCTTCTCGAATGTCCGCGTCTTCCGCTGTTACGGATGAGGGGGCGCCATCCACAAGGTTTTTCCCATAAACCAGCATGGTCCGGGTTTCCTCTTGGGGGACGGCTGCGCCAACTTCGATTTTGGCTGTGTCAGCCATAATTTCGCCGATGAGAAGTTGCCGCTTATCTTGAAAATAACGTTGAATCGCTACGTTCATGGCATCCCCTGCAACGCGGACCGACTCGGCGAAGGCTATGGCGGAAAGGCTGATGACGGCCACCTCGGATGTGCCGCCCCCAATGTCTAAAACCATGCTTCCCAGTGGTTCCTGAATGGGAAGGCCCGCGCCGATGGCAGCGGCCAATGGCTCAATGATCAGATCCACTTGCCTGGCTCCACCTTCCATGCCCGCTTCGATCACGGCACGTTTTTCAACGGGCGTGACCCCCATGGGAACACAGATGACCAGCCGCGGTTTTCGCATGTTCAACTTGCGGCTTGTCTCCCGTACGAAGTGAGCGATCATTTGTCTGGCGGCGTCATAGTGGGCGATGACGCCATTGCGTATGGGCCGGAGGACTTGAATTCGTTCGGGGGCTCTGCCGATAAAGGCTTTGGCCTCGCTGCCCACGCTGATGACTTTGTCAGTATAGCTGTCGATGGCGATGACGGACGGTTCATTGGCGACAATGCCTTTTCCTGGAACAGCAAGCAGAATGTTCGCTGTTCCCAGATCCATGGCCAGACTTTGACCGCCGAAAAGAGCGGAGAGTTTTCGTATCAAGGCACCCTGCCTATATTGCTTTTTTTATTTGGAAGAAGAGGTCTTGGCGCGTCTTTGAAGAAAAAAATCAATACTGCGGTTGTATGTTTTTTCTTCCTCCGGCGTAAAATAGCAGGCCGGAAGCTCATTGCGCTGACGGTGATAGTGCAGGCACTCGCAGCACAGCCCGTGCTTTTCGCAATCATACGTACAGTTGCAATACTTTCGGTTGATCTGCGCTCGCGGACACTGATCCTGTTTTCGCATGGATTATGATACCCTTTTCTTCCTGGTTTATTGCTCACTGATGCCGGTTGCAGTATATGGAATCGTTTCGCCCTGTCAACGCGGGACGCCGCCTGTCCAGCGGGAACGACGGCACCCGGAGCAAAGGTTCCGTTCGGCCGAGCTTGTTTTTTTGATGAGAAAAGTATAACTGAAAAGGACAATGGATATTTTTTGTCAACACCCATCAAACGCTGTTGGAGGCGTTGCTTGACCAAGTGGGAAAAGGCATTCAGTGAAGATCCTGATAACCCAGCCGTTTCCGGCCATGATTCATCCGGCCCGCCTCCGCCTCGAACTCTTGAGGAGTTGAAGGCGTGCCTGGATAGAATTCATATTCGGCAATGCCTATTGCGCCCCTATGAGGAGGATGAGGACTACCCCCTTGTGGAATCACGGGAGTTGCTCCCTTCATTTGAGGTCGATCTTTTTGAGTATAAGCATCTTCCCGGTTTCAGTATGGTCGCACTGGAACGGCCGTTGAGTTCTTTTGAAGAAGTGTTTCAATATGATGTATTGCAAACAAGCCACGCCGCATCCGAGCCTCATGCTCAAACGGATCTTTCGCAATGTGAAGAGGCCAACCGCCATGCCGGGAACATTGAGACCTTATTGACACGCCTTCCACGTCGGTATCACGCTGAGTTCAATCAGGACTTCGGAAGTCTTGATCCCAGTGAACTCCATGACTATGACCGACTTTTACCTTTTCTTCTTCGCCTGGAGCGGGCGCATGTGCTTGCCCATAATGACCTCAGAGAATTTTGTCTTGCCGGTGTCTATGCCTCGCTTCCGTCGGACCTGGACTCCGAGTTGAAGCGCTTTGGTCTGAAGATCGGCAAATTCCGGACCGGCGACAATGCGCTTTATGAGTGCAACCGTGCTTTTGTTTACCAGTTTTTAATGGAACTACACGGTTTTTCCATTGTTTCGGAGCGGCGTACTTCGGCTGCGCTTTTTGCGCGGCGACTCCATCGCATGGGGGAACGGTTTCTGGTTCGCGTTCTTGGGCAGTCGGATAGAACCATCACCACATTGTGTACGCCCAAGCGCGCACGGCGTTATCCCCGCGTTGAAAAAATCGCTCTTGTGCAAGTTTCCGAAGATCAGAAGGAAATCATCAACCGCCTGGGAGAACAAGGTTTTTTCGTTGACGCTGCAAAGCGGGTCATCATTTTACGGGTCATTTACGGACAGCATCGATTCAACCCCAACAACATCCAAGAAGACCGGGCGCTTTCCGTCCAGGGCCAGGAGATCATCCACCCGCTGACGGGGCGTGTGATTGCGGACCTTAATATCATTAAGGAGCCGTCGAGCATGATTTTGCAACTCAATGACATCGTGCGCGGCGAGCACCGGGGAGCCATCACTTACGCCCGGAATGAGATTATCCGGGATCCCGACACGCATGAAAAACGGCTCAAGTTCCTCTCAAGCTGGTTGAGCAAGCATCAACGTCGTATCATAGGATATTCCGAAGATTTCTATTCCAAGTTGGTGCAGGTGCTGGATAGTTATTTGTTGATGCCCGACAATTTCGAGGCATTTGCGCAGCTCCATGCCCTGCATCAGGAGGTTTGGGCACGGTTTAGCTATATTCAGCAGACGCGTCGGATCAAGATGCTTGAAGACTTGAGCCGGAGGCGGTACAAGGGGCAACGAATCGGTTATTTGGAAATGCTTTCTCAAATTGCCGAGATACTGAATGATTTGAAGTTTGAGATCGTCAAGTATTTTGACAGGCCGGTTGTTTCTGCCTTGGAAATCGGCAAGCGCGTGCTGAACAACAAGTACCTGCGACGCACGTATGTTCAAAAACGCGACGACGAGCTCACCCGTAATGGACGGGAAATCAAAAAGTTGTACGGACGTGTTGTAACCCTGCTGGACGAGATCGCAGCTATCCGAAAATCACGGAGACAGCGGACCTCCCCAGATTTGGGCGAAATCCGCTGATTGCGGTTTTCCTTCCCGCACCGCCCCCCGACGTTCACTTTTATCCCTCACAAGGAGGCAATGTGTCCACTCCCGAGACTCTGCGCACCACCCCCCTCTCCGACTGGCACCGGGAACATGGTGCCAAAATGGCACCGTTTGCCGGATTTGATATGCCGATCCAGTATGCCGGTATTCTTGCGGAGCACAACCACACTCGCAATCAGGTCAGCATTTTCGACATCAGCCATATGGGCGAATTCCTGCTTTCCGGCAAGGGTGCCAAGGATGCCCTCAACCAGTTGGTGACCCAGGATTTGAATACACTGGCTCAGGGAAAGTGCCGGTACGGATTTTTGCTCAAGGAATCCGGTGGCGTTTTGGATGATTTGATCATTTATTGTCTTGCCGAAGACGAATACATGCTTGTGGTCAATGGTTCGTGTGAGGAGAAAGATTTTGAATGGATATCCGGGCATCTTCCCCAGGGAATTCCGCTGCAGAACATCTCCGCCAACACCGCAAAAATCGATCTGCAGGGTCCGTTGGCCCTGGATGTACTGGAAGAGGTACTGGGAGAGTCCTGGCGGCATTTGAAATATTTTAACCATACCCCCTCAAGCTGGAATGGAGCGCCTCTTCGCGTCAGCCGTACAGGCTATACCGGGGAACTGGGGTATGAGTTGTATTTGCCAGCGGAACAAGCGCTTTCCCTTTGGGAAGCTCTTGCTGCGGACAGTCGGGTTCAACCTGCAGGTCTGGGGGCGCGTGATACCTTGCGCCTGGAATGCGGCTATCCGCTCTATGGTCAGGATTTGGACGAAGAGCATACCCCTCGTGAGGCCGGATATGGGTTCCTTTTGAAAAAGGAATTGGAATTTATCGGCAAATCCGGCCTTGAGGTCGTTCGTCAACATTTGGTGCCCTTGAGCATTCAAGGTCGGCGAGCCGCACGGCACAATGACAAGCTTCTTAATGTAAACGGGGACGTTGTGGGCGTGGTGACAAGCGGCTCCTACTCCCCCACTCTGGGACACAGCATTGCCCTTGCCTGGATCGACGCCGGAAAGGAAAGCGATGTGGAATATCTGGTCGAGGGGACACGCACCAACCTGCCAGCTCAACGAACGGAGCTGCCTTTTTTCAAGGAAGGGACTGCCCGGAAAAAAGTGGACTAGCCTTGAGAAAGCGGGCCAGATGGTCTGCCAGTGATCAAAAGGCGGCCTTGGAGGTCGCCTTTTTTGTTATTATTCAAGTCGTTCCAGTGCAATACGGATGCGTTCCCTTTCCTTTGCCAAAACATCGTCTTTGAGCTTTTCGCTGCTGATGACTAAAGGAGTACCCACGCGGATTCGGCAACGGGCCAGGGGGACCGGCATCTCAAATTTGTCCCAGGACTTGTTGAAGACGATTTTCTTTGCGGGTAATGCGCGAACCGGAAAAACCAGTGCGTTGCTTCGCTGCCCCATGAACACTACGCCATCCTTCACTTCATGGCGCGGACCGCGTGGGCCGTCCACTGTAAAGACGCCGATTCGTCCATGACGCTCCACCTCTCGGGACATGCGCAGTAAGGCTTTCAATCCCCCACGGCTGCTGGACCCTCTGCATACCGTGAGGCCCAACCGCTCTACCATGCGGGCAATGATTTCCCCATCCCGGCTTTGACTGACCATTACCGTATAGTTGTCGCCGGACCGATACCCGTACCCGGCCACCCCGACCAACTCGTTGTGCCAAAGAGCTACGACAACAGGCCGTCCTTCCTTGTGCGCCTTGGAGATGGCCTTCCACTCTTGATTATCTCGATAGCGAATCAGCCGTGTCCACACCCGAAAAAGGAGGCTCAAGGGCGTCGTTACCAGTGCCGGATTGATCTTCATTGCTGACTAGTTCTCCCTGGCGGTTTGTACGTACTACATCATGGAAAGGCAAGGTTTCAGCCATTGAGACAGACAATCGCTTGTCGTATGTTGCATTGAGATGAACGATTTGACCGGGTTTTATCTCTGTGGTCCTTTCATTGTGGAGGAATTGTCATGGATGAAAAATTGCTTGAATGTCAGGGACTGCCCTGCCCTCAGCCGGTGCTCAAGGCGAAACGATGCCTTGAAGCCGATGCCCCCGCACGTATCGTCGTGTTGGTGGACAATGACCCGGCCCGGGAAAATGTATCCCGCTTTTTGACTGGTAAGGGCTATACCATCAGTGCCGAACGCCGCGGCAACGACTGGGCTGTTGTCGGAGTGGCTGCACAGGATGACGCGGCCACTTCCGTGGAACAGGAGTGTCCAGTTTGTCAGGTCATGACCGATGAGGAGTTGCAGTCGTTTTCTGCTCGTACCGTGGTGTTCATCACCAGCAGTAGCCTTGGTGTGGGGGACGATGAACTGGGGTCAAAATTGATGCTGAACTTTCTTTCCACCTTGCCGGAATTGGGGAGTTCTCTTTGGCGCCTTGTCCTTGTGAACGGCGGAGTCAAGCTCGCCTGTGATGGTAATCCCTGCTTAGGAAAAATCCAGGAGCTGGCTGCTGCCGGTGTCGGGGTGCTTGTATGCGGCACCTGCCTGGACCATTTTGATTTGTTGGCACAAAAGAAGATTGGGGAAACAACCAACATGCTTGATGTGGTTACCAGTCTTCAGCTTGCCACCAAGGTCATCAATGTTTAGGTTGCGGCTACGCGGCTCCACAGCTTTGTGAACACGTCGCGTGTTTCAAGCAACCTATGGTGGCCGTGATGGAGCCTATGAACGACAACAAACCGATACGAC
Organism: Paucidesulfovibrio gracilis DSM 16080; assembly: GCF_900167125.1. NCBI lineage: Bacteria > Pseudomonadati > Thermodesulfobacteriota > Desulfovibrionia > Desulfovibrionales > Desulfovibrionaceae > Paucidesulfovibrio > Paucidesulfovibrio gracilis. The sequence continues at coordinate 376,666 of NZ_FUYC01000003.1, read as the reverse complement.
TGAATAAGTTTCTTTCGCAATGTGGCATTGCCTCCCGGCGTGGGGCCGATGCGCTCATTGAGTCCGGCAAGGTACGGGTGAATGGCACCCCTGCACAGCCCGGGCAAAAAATCATGATGGACCTGGACAAGGTCACGGTAGACGGCAAGCCCGTTCACCCCCGGCAAGAACAGGTTACTTTGATTTTGCATAAGCCTGTGCGGGTGGTCACCACATTGCACGATCCGCAACAACGGACCACGGTACTTGATTTACTTCCTGCATATTTACGGCAGGTTCGGCCTGTTCCGGTCGGGCGTTTGGATTTCTTTTCCGAGGGGCTGCTGCTGATGACGACGGATGGCGAACTCTGCAACCGATTGACCCATCCGCGGCATCATTTGGCCAAGCATTACGACGTTACGATTCGTGGCGCTGTTTCGGAAGCTGCATTGCAGACCATGCGGCAGGGAATGCGCCTTTCTGAGGGAGAAATGCTGGCCCCTGTCGGCGTAAAGGCCAAACCTTTACCACACGGGGATACCCGGCTTGAGTTACGATTGTCCCAAGGTGTCAACCGTCAGATTCGGCGGATGTGCCGCGATCTTGACCTCACGCTACTTCGGCTTCGACGGGTGGCCCAAGGACCAATTCATTTAGGATCACTTGACGTTGGGAAATGGCGGGAACTGTCTTCGCAGGAACTTGCCAAGCTTCGGGCCGCTGTTGCGCTTTGAGCTTGTCACGATAAAAGAAAAAAGCGCGTTTTAATTGGAACGCGCTTTTTTTTCACCGTACCGCTTATTGCATGCTTTCGTTGACAACGGCTCCCTCTGGCGGTGTGAACGTGAACAAGTTTGCATCCAGGTCCACATCAACGGTTAGATTTTCAAGGTGGATTTCATTTCCGTTGCCCTGAAAATCCACGGTCATGATTCGACGGAGAATAAAGGTTTCCGGCTCCACTCCAATATAAGCGAAGAGCATACCGGGTTCAGGCTCATGCGGAACCAATCGAAAAAGCATCAACCCGGAGTCGGCCCAATGTTCGGCAAGTTTTTCTTGTCCATCCCAGACGCCTTCAACACGGAAATCCTCCACGAGATTGGCGCTGCCCGTCAAAAACCGCATCAACGTACGGGAATTTAGCAATTGCTCAACCGGCATTTGGTTGACCGTGTTCAGCTCGTGCAGATAGTCCCATACGGCATCCTCTGTGACCACGATGGTTTCCATGGCCTCTTCGGGTTCACGCGTTTCCCACCGGACCAGTGCTGGCCGCTGAAACCAAATACGTCCTTTGGTTTCGGTGGTTGTGCCTATGGCGGCGCGTGTAAGGCGTTGGGTAAAATCGGCCTCAAAGGATTGAATCGTTTCATACCGTTGCTGAATTTTGTCGGCGACTTCAGTGGTGTCTTCCGCCCCGGCGGGCAACTGCAACATGAAAATCAGAAAAAAAATCGTCAACCATTGAATAAAGCGCATGCCGATCCTCCAAAAGGATATTGGGAGACAGGCGTGGTCTTGCTCTCAGGGAGCTTTGCCTGTCGGGTATTGCGATGATTATTACCGGCGCTATTTGGCACGGATTACGGTTCTGGGCTTACTGCCTTCCTGCGGCCCAAGCAGCCCGTCTTGTTCCATTTGCTCTATAAATCTGGCGGCCCGGTTGAATCCGATGCGGAACCGACGTTGAATCAAGGAGATGGAAGCCTTGCCTTGGCTAAGGACAAATTCTACAGCCTCATCATATACCGGGTCGTCATTGGTTCCGGTGTTGTTGCCGCCCGAGCCGTTCTCCGAAGACTGCCATTCGGTAAAATCCAAATCAAAACGCTGTTCACATTGTTTTTTCCAATGCGCAACCACGGAAACGATCTCCGCATCGTCTACATACGCGGCGTGCAAGCGCTGCATCCCCGCGCCGCTGGGTTTAAACAGCATATCTCCCAATCCCAGCAGACGTTCTGCGCCGACGGCGTCCAGAATGGTGCGGGAGTCATGACGAGAGGATACCTGGAAGGAAATTCTGGTCGGAAAGTTGGCTTTGATCAATCCGGTCACCACATCAACACTGGGACGCTGTGTGGCGAGAATCAGATGAATTCCCGCGGCTCGGGCCAGCTGCGCCAGTCGGACGATGGACGTTTCCACTTCCTTTGCTGCGGTAAGCATCAGGTCCGCCAACTCATCAATGATGATGACGAGAAACGGCATGGGTTCCAGATCCTGCTGTTCCGGTGGCAGGTCGTCCCCTTGTCTGGCAAGGCACTGATTGTAGGATTCGATATTGCGGACACCGACGCGGGCCATATTTTCGTACCGCCGATCCATCTCCTGGACTGCCCATTCCAGCGCATTTTTCGCCAGGGCCATGTCTGTCACCACAGGATGCACCAAGTGAGGCAAGTCTGCGTAGACAGCCAGTTCAATTCTTTTGGGATCCACCAACAGCAGCTTGAGCCGCTGCGGGTCGGCTTTGTAGAGCATGCTTAACAAAATCCCGTTGAGAAAGACGCTCTTTCCTTTTCCTGTGGCTCCCGCGACGAGAAGGTGCGGCATGCGGGTCAAGTCCGCCACTGTGGGCCGTCCATGGATATCTTTTCCCAGAGCAAGGCTTAGCAGGGACCGGCCTTGTGTGAACGAACGTGATTCAAGCATTTCGCGCAGGAAAACTGTTTGACGCATGGTGTTTGGAATTTCCACGCCCACGCTGTCTTTTCCCGGGATAGGAGCCTCGATACGGACGGACATGGCCTTGAGCGCCAGGGCGATGTCGTCAGAAAGTGCGGCGATGCGGCTGACCTTCACACCGGGGGCCGGCTTGAACTCAAACATCGTCACGACAGGACCGGGGACTACCTTCTGAATTTCACCTTGAACACCGAAATCGGAGAGGCAGGCTTGCAAGCGGTCGGCCTGGGCCGCCAACTCCTGTGGAGATTCCTTGGGCTGCTTGGCGTTCGGCTCACTGAGGAGCGTCGTTGCCGGAAGAGTTCCGCGTTGTCGTGAGTGGGAAGATCGGTTTCCTTTGGTGCCTGCTTTTGACGATTGGGGAGCGGGCCGTTCCTGGAACGGCTCCAGCACCAAGTCTTCACGCACCGGTTGGGGCGGCTCTGGAAACGCCACGTCGTTCCCTTGCTTTTTGGGGGCGCGCTGTCTTTCTTCACGCACAAATTTCCGACGCGCAGCAGCTTTACGATGTTGCTCATGCCATGCCTGCCAAATGTTGTTCAGGGCTGTCGTGACGCGTTTTCCTATCCTCCGCCAACTGAAGCCGATCAGCAAATGAGCGCCTACCAACGTGAGAAACAGCCAAATCAAGAAACTGCCCCAGCTTCGGCAATAGGGGACGACCAAGGCATTAAGCCCCCTCCCCAGCCAGCCTCCGCTTATGATGGCATAGGAATGTTCCGGATCCGGTGCCAACCACGGATGTTGCATCCAAGCCGTGAGTAGAACAAACAAAAGCAGCGTGCCTGACCATTGCCGAGGCGTGAGTCGAATTCGGCGGACAAAGCGGGACAACCCAAGATACAGGAACAGCACGGGCCACAGAGTCGCACCAAGGCCAAAAAAATTGACCAGCAACCCTGAAGCATAGGCACCGACCGCACCTGCGAGGTTGTTGATGGTTGGAACGGCTACGGACTGATTGAATGTCGGGTCGGCAGAATCAAAAGAAAAGACGCTGAGAAAAAGAAAGGCCGCCAAAAAGATGAAGGCCAGCCCAGCCAGTTCTGGCGTAAGGTTTTTGGCTTCTTCCGCAGCCGGAGTTTTGGTCGTCTTTTTCGCGGATTTTTTGGCCAAACCCTTCTCCCATACCGTACATTGGGGCCAAGATGATGCTTCTTGACCCCAATATTTGTATTTATCTAAAATTATGAACTATTCTCGACCAATGTATTCGCTGCTCCGGGTGTCCACCTTGATGGAATCACCCGTATTGATGAACAGGGGAACATTGATCTTTTTTCCCGTTTCAAGGATGGCTGGCTTTGTGGCACCGCTGACGCGGTCTCCCTGGATGCCTGGCTCGGTTTCAGCCACGGTGAGCACCACGGAAGCAGGCAATTCCACGCCGATGAGCCGACCTTGGTACAACAACGTCTTGACGGTATCCCCTTCCTTGATGAACCCGCCTTCATCGCCCAGGGCTTCAGCCTGCACGTTCATTTGTTCATAGGACTCCAGGTCCATGAATACAAAATCCTCACCATCCTTATAAAGATATTGCATATCCTGAGAAACCAGATCAGGCTTGGCGACTTTTTCACCGGAACGGAACGTATTGTCCAGCATCTGGCCCGTAATCATCTGACGGAGTTTGGTGCGGACCATAGCGCCGCCTTTGCCGGGCTTGAAGTGCTGAAACTCAACAATTTCAAAGGGCTTGCCGTCAATTTCAATTTTCAGGCCGACGCGAAAGTCCTTAGTGGAATACATGGTGTTACTTCCTTCTTCATTGCAATTACCGGCTTACGCCGCATATAAAATATCCATTGCCTTCTATATGGCGACGATCCGAGATGCTCATTAGAACGTGTCGTTGTTGCTACACAGCATCATCCGTCAGCCCGAAGAAGGGGCGGATCGTCAGGGATGCCTCGGTCATGCCTTGTCCAATCGTTGGACCAGCGCCGCGACAGCCATGGCATAACCGAGAATGCCAAATCCGGCAATAACTCCCACGGCCTGCCTTCCCAACAGGCTTTGTTGTCGCAGGGGCTGATCGGTTCTGGCCCAGATATTGGATAAATGGACCTCCACGCAAGGGATTTGAATCCAGGCAAGGCAATCCGCAATCGCCAAGCTGGTATGGGTGTAGGCACCAGCATTGAAGACGACGCCGTCCACTCCTTGAGCGCGAGCTAACTCCAAACGGTCAATGAGGGCTCCCTCGGAGTTATGCTGATCAAATTCCAACCCAACTCTGTCGGCGTTTGCTCCCAAGAGATCCTTCACAAGGTTGGGGACAGCATCCATGCCTTGCGATCCGTATATTTCGGGTTGCCGCTCCCCCAAGTGTCCCAAATTCGGTCCATTGAGAACCAACATAGTATAGTGTTGCATGCTGTAGATTTCTCCCGGAATTATCTGGCAGACACCGTTGTTGCGTTGTGATCATGAAAAGATCACGTTTCATTATATCTCAGCAAACCCCATTATGCCAACCTTGACGCGGCAAGGCAAAGGAGGCAACACAGGCCGTATATCGCCTCTGTCCTTTGGAACCCGACCACCTGCAAGATTGCATGGGAAGCAAATTATGAACCATTCTTTGGAACTCGTAAAAACAATTTTTGAAATAAATCAACTGGAACCGATGGAAGCACCGCAAGTTGCGCTGGCTGGTCGGTCAAATGTTGGCAAATCTTCGCTCGTCAACTGCCTTGCCGGAAGAAAAGCCCTCGCACGCATCAGCTCCACACCGGGAAAGACCCGAAGCCTGAATTTTTATCTGGTCCACCCGGAACAGTTCTATTTGGTTGATTTGCCCGGATACGGATACGCAAGAACGTCCAAAACAGAACGTGCCAAGTGGGGACGGCTCATCGAAAGCTATATTCGCGACTCGCAACATCTGTGTGCCGTTGCCGTGTTGCTGGATGGACGATTGCCACCACAAAAAATTGATTTGGAACTCATCGCCTACCTCAAGGCAGCATCCATTCGGCTGATTCCTGTTCTGACCAAGGTCGATAAATGCAAACAAAAAGATTTGGCCAAACGCGGCAATGAATGGAAAGAGCTGCTTGGTTCGAATATCCCGGTTCATTTTTCCAGCAAAACGGGACGGGGGCGGGAAAAACTCTGGAATCGGCTTGTGGAAGCCGTTATTCCAAATCCCTGACCGGTGGTGCCAGATACCGAAATGGAGCACTTACCACACGCTCCACCAAAGGGGATCCAACGTAAAGAAGCCGAAAAAGGGAAAGCGTTCCAAAGACCGCATTGCCGACCCATGCACCGATGAGCGGGGGTACTACGCCTTGCTGCCCTGCGGCCACCCCCACCATGTGCAGGCCGTATTGCGCGAAAATAAGGGCTAATCCCAAGCCGACCCCCAAATACATATTTTCCGTGCAGGAATTTAGGGCCAGGGCCATAAGTGCCATACAGGCGATAGTAAACGCATAGGATATTTTGGCGTGCCAAATGGTGCGCAGCCGCTCTACATTTGACCCGGAAGCCTCAAGATCCTTGATGGCTTTCCCTAGAGCGAGCAAAGGCAATTTCTCACGTCCCGAAGCTTCATTGACCGCAGCAAGCGCCTTAACGTCCTGCATCACGGGCAAAAGCATACTTCGTCTTGTATCCGACGAAAAACTTTGTGTGTCCAGGATCACAGGATAAAAGACACGCCATCCGAATTCTTCGACCTTGACCCGCTCCGCATTGAGCACGCGGATCATCTTGCGACTATCCAGGTCAAACTCATAGACGGTGACGTTTTTTGCGGACATCTTTCCTGGAGCGATTTCTTCGCTATGAACGATGAACTCTCCACTACGGAACCAGATATCCCGCATGACCAGTTCATCCAATTGCTTTTTCCGCACGTCTTCTTTCCAAATTCGTCGGGATTGGTTTTCCCCCCACGCGCCCACGAATTGTGAAAAGCTGAGTTGAACGAGGCTCAACAGCACGGCATAGATGAAAAAAAAGCGTACGAGTCGTCCGAACGAGCAACCCCCAGCCCGTAAAGCCAGCATCTCCCGACTGCGGGCCAGCAGGCCAAGTTGAATGATAAAGGAAAGAAAAAAGACTGCGGGTAAAATTTGGGAGATGATGAGAGGAAGCTTGTATCCGTAATAGGCAGCCACCGTGGAGACGCCTAAACCGGCGTCCACAAAATCGTCCAGGCGATCAAACATGTCCGCTAAGAGATACACCCCGATACCGATGCTCAGGCACACTCCAAGCAAAAAAAGGTTTTGGCGCACAAGATAACCGCGCAGGATTCCGATCATGAATTGGTTCCCCCGAAACGCCAACGCGGAAGCCGTAGCGAAATTCTCGGCACCCTTTCCTCGGCGGAAAGGAAAAGACCCATTCCAAATATTAACAAGAACAGTATGTTGGGCACCCAAAGGCCGATGCGAGGATCAAGCACCCCAGTTTCTCCAAGACTTACGCCGAAAGAGAACATCGTATAGTAAACAATGAAAAGTCCCAATGAGAGCATAAGTCCCCAATGTTGCCGCAGTCCTTGAAAAGCGCAGGCAATGGGCATGGCGAAGAGGGCCAGCACAAAACACCCCGCAGGCAATGCAAAGCGTTTTACCAACTCCACATCGACCTTGTTTGCCGTGGTATCCACGCGTTCCAAGGCCTCAGGATCTTCTTGCAGTAAACGTAATTCCGCCACGGAAAGTTCGCTGGCCTTCCGCTCCCCCGGATCGTACCCGCCGCCGAAGAGTTCCGCCAGAGGTAAACGTATCACATACGTCCCAAACCGCAGCACATCGAGACGAGTTCCTTCTCGACGATAAATACGGCCCCGGTCAAAAGTGATCAGGAGGTCTCCCTGCGTGACATCAGTGACCACCTTGGCCCGCTCCGAGACAATATTCACGGTGATATTTTTTTGTCGTTTGTCTTGTACGAACACGAATTCCATCACTCCGGACTGCTCATCCACCTTATGGGCGTAGAGTGTGAGTCCGGAAAGATCCTGGTTAAATATCCCGGCTTGGAGAGCCAACCTGGTTTGAGAACTCACCAAGTTCATCAAGGTGCTCTTGAAATGATTCATCCCCCAGGAGATGCCGTGGTGCGAAATAAACAGCGCGCCCGCACTGCAAAGCAGCGCAAAAATCAAGGGGGCGGGAAGCATTCGATATAAGCTCACACCACTGGCCTTGAGAGCGACCATTTCGCGATCCGTACTCATACGCAGAAAAGTCAAAAAGACGGACAGCATGCTCGCAATGGGCATGATCATGAGCAAAATGGTGGGGACCAAGAAAAAAAACAGTGTGAGCAGATCCATACCGCCCACGTTTTGCGCCAGCAGGACATCGCGCAACTGGAGCATTCGCCCGAGCAGGATGATACCCAGCAGGCAGCCCAGCGAAAGGGCAAAGAGGTGCAGCAGTTCCTTGAGGATCTGTCGATGGACGAGCTTGAGCAAGCCGTTCTACCTGTATACGACCGGTCAGTCTTGCGTTTCGGAATAAAACCGCTGGAGGAATGCGCAATCGTTCGGGCCGAGATTAAAACGCATTGACGCCTCTTCAAGCAGTTTAGGAAGAGGCGTGTCCGTGTCACGGCGCTGTTCGTCGATCCAGGCCATGGCTTTTTTGCACTGCGCGCTTTGAGACATGACGGTACTCATGATTGGAGCCTCCCCCCCGGTTTCGAAAGGTTCAGTCCGGGGTTTTTGAAGATTGTCACCGAAAAGGCTCGGCAACGCGACATTCAAAATGTATACAATAAAGTCGTGTTCAAGGAAATCGCTCCGCTCAGCGCCAGCTTTGCCGGGCAACACCAATGTCCTCGTTTTTCACGGACCTTTGCGGGTGGTTAGGAAGTACACCACCTTCCTTTGCCTTGCAACTTTCGCCTTGTCGGGATACCCCGGCTCAGTTGACGCGGCGGTTCTTCAGAGAAAGGAGTTTTGTTTTGGATCAATGGATTGTGGCCGCGATATTGGGTGTTGTGGAAGGGCTGACCGAATTTTTGCCGATCTCCAGCACTGGACATCTCATCATCGCCGGACACGTTCTGTCATTTACCGGGCTAAAGGCCGAAACATTTCAAATCGTAATCCAATTGGGGGCCATACTGGCGGTACTTTTGCTGTATTGGTCTCGGTTCATCGGCCTGCTCCGCCCTACCTGCCCCGAAGGATTGTCCGGCGTACGAGGGCTGTGGCTTTTGTTTCTCACCAGTTTGCCAGCGTCGATCGTTGGGCTTTTGGCACACTCTTACATCAAGGAGCAGCTTTTCAAACCTGTTCCCGTGGCTCTTGCCCTTCTGGTGGGTGCCGTGTGCATTTTCATTGTGGAAGCCTTACCGCGTCGGGAGGTTGTCCGAAACCTTGACACCATTACACCAAAGATTGCTCTTGGGATCGGCTTCTGCCAATGCTTGGCTCTTTGGCCGGGGTTTTCGCGTTCAGCTTCCACGATCATGGGTGGAATGCTCTTGGGAGTGGAACGCAAAACATCGGCGGAATATTCGTTCATTGCTGCGGTTCCGATCATGTTTGCTGCCACTGGGTATGATTTTTTAAAAAATTACCAACTGTTTGGGCCAAGCGATCTCGTCTTCCTGGCAATCGGCTTCATCGTAAGCTTTTTGTCCGCCTGGGTAGCGATTCGAGGTTTTATTTTTCTGTTGGGCCGATTGACGCTCCGTTCGTTCGCCTTGTATCGCATAGCCCTTGCTTGCTTGGTTTTATGGTTTTTTTTCTAAATCGGAAAAAAATGTCTTTTTCCCCTTGCAAACGAAAAAGAGAGGGGATATACAGCGGTTCCGCTTCGGGGGGAAAGCCCTGAACGCATGGCGAGGTAGCTCAGTTGGTTAGAGCATGCGGCTCATATCCGCAGCGTCGGGGGTTCAAGTCCCTCCCTCGCTACCAAGACTTCAAAGCCCCGTTGGACATTGGTTCAACGGGGCTTTTTCGTGGCGGTATTGTCCGAATTGGTAAGTCATCAAAGGTGGCTGGTCCTAAAACATTCCCTCCCTCGGAAAACGTGTACGGTGAAGCGCTTTGCGCGGCCTGGACCGGGCATCCCTACAATATTACGCATTGTTCCGAAGAACCAATCGTAACCAATAGGATAAATAACGACATCCTTCCGCTGTTTTCTTCCATGGAACAAAGCATCTGAATTAAGCGGCTTGTTGGTCTGAAAAGGTTACTACTCAAAAAAAGCGCGGAGAAGGCTCCCCGCGCTTTTTTCATTTTTTGAATCCTGATCCGTTATTGTTTCGAACCGGATGCGTCCGAAGACGCGTCAGAATCGTCTGCAACGGATTTTGAATCGGCCGAGGCCTGTTCTTCCGCTGATTCGCCCCCTTCAAGGCGTTTGAGGAATTTGTCCCGGCATTCGTATGAACAAAAAAAATGGACTTGGTCGCCCTGGCGTACGCGGATTTGACCGTTCCTGTCCACATAGGCACCGCAAATGGGATCCTTGACAAGATCGCCCGAGGCCTTGAGCCGTTCCTCCTCTTTGCGCTGCCGTTCCACTTTCTTCTTTTTATCGCCTTTGAGCAGCAGGTAAATGATACCAATGGCAATAGCGATGAACAGGAACCGGGACATGTCCGCCCTCCTCTACTTGTATGGTGGCGTAGGGACTTGTTACTGAGAAATCTTGCCGCCCTTGAGTTCATACGTAAGCTGATTCAATGCGTCTACGGCTTTGATTCCATTGGGCAGAACCAGATTAGGTGCAATTTCCGTCAGCGGAACAAGCACAAAAGCCCGCTCCAGCATCCGAGGATGGGGGATATCCAAGAAGCCCGTGGTCTGCTCCAGGTCGCCGAATAGCAGCACATCCAGATCAATGATGCGCGGTCCGCCCGGTTCTCCCCGCTCGCGGTGCATTTGATCCTCAATGGCCATGAGTGCGGACAGGAATCCTTCCGGAGACCAGATTTCCGAATCTACACGATACCACGCAACCTGGTTCAGGAACCATGGCTGTTCCTGCACCGGTCCTTGCGGCTTGGTGAAGTACGTCGAAGACATGGCCTGCAGCGTAATGTCTTCGCCATACGCTTCCATACGAGCCAACGCCTGATTGAGATTGTCCTCCAGGTCGCCCAGATTGGTCCCCAGGCTCACGAAGACATCTACAGTTGGGAGATACGAGATACCGCCTCCTTGAGTCTGTCCGTGTCCACGGTAAGGGAAATACGGAAGTAGCCTTCACCGCATTCGCCAAAACCGCTTCCGGGCGTCACGACCACACCGGTTTTTTTGAGCAGATGCGTGACGAATTCCGCAGAGGTCTTGTTGCCCGGCACCCTGGCCCAGACAAATACAGAGGCCTCTGGAACACGGTGCTCAATGCCCGCCGCACTGAGAGCGGCGCACGTGGCGTCCCGGCGTTCCTTGTAAATGGCCCGCGCTTTCTCCACATGTGGTTCGCCCTGCTCCAAGGCGGCGATCCCCGCTTCCTGAACCGCGTTGAACGCGCCAGAGTCAACGTTTTCCTTGATCTTGCCCAGCCCATTGATGAGCTGTTCGTTGCCCACGGCCATGGCGATCCGCCACCCCGTCATGTTATACGTTTTGGACAACGAATGGAATTCGATGGCCACATCCTTGGCACCGGGAACCGCGAGGATGGACGGCGGCTTTTGAGCAGCATCGTAATAAATTTCGGAATATGCCAGATCGGAAACCACAATGGTGTTTGTGGCTTTGGCCTTTTCCACCAATCGTGCGTAGAATTCCGTTGTGGCAGTGGCCGCCGTGGGATTCCCGGGATAGTTTACAAAAATCATCTTGGCCCGGTTCCAGGTCTCTTCATCAAGGCCGTCCAGGTCGGGAAGATAGTCGTTCTCCTCCAGGAGCGGCAGTTCCTGCACCTCGCCCCCGGCAAATTTCACTCCCGTGGCATACACAGGGTAGCAAGGGGGACAAATCAGCGCCAAGTCCCCGGGATTGATGAACGCCCATGGCAGGTGACCAATGCCTTCCTTGGATCCGATAAGGGTGATGACCTCGGTTGCGGGATCAAGTCCTTCCACGTCGAAGCGTTGCGCATACCACCGTGCAACGGCTTCCCGAAAACGCATCATGCCCGTATAGGATGGGTATTGATGGTTAGCAGGATTTTTGGCCGCCTCGTACAGGGCGTCAATAATGAATTCGGGCGTGGGCAGATCCGGATCCCCAATTCCCAGAGAGATGATGTCCACTCCCTGTGCCGCGACTTCGGCCTTGGCCTTGTCGATGGCGGCAAACAGATAGGGAGGCAGACTGGCGACTCGCTCGGCAAGTGCAAAGTTTGGCATGAAGAACTCCTTGAAAATTTTGCAAGCTGCCTTTTAAAATGGCAAGGCCGCGCTGTCAATGTTGCGGCCGGTTGCACCCGGCAGGCACCCCAGGTACCCTGTTGCTGATGCCCCAAATGTTTTTTTGTTTCCACAGTACACTCAGTAGGCTACGCCGGTGACCAACAGTGAACAACAGCCAGAATCCACAAAGCTTGAGCAGCTCTGCCCTGCATGGACATCCATGGATTGACGCCTATCTTCAGTTTTTACTGATCGATAAAGGACTTTCCGAAAACAGCCTGCAAAATTATTCACAGGATTTGTCCTCCTTGTGTGCGTTTTTGGATGATCGCCAGGGGGATTTGAAACGCGTCACCGCCGAAGTCTTGTCGCTTCATCTTGTTCACCTGCGTGCACAAGGGTTGAGCAGCCGCTCATTGAGCCGTCATGTTTCCACGTTGCGCGGCTTCTTTGGCTATCTTTATAAAGAAAAAATGTTGAGTGATGATCCGGCTCGTTTGTTACGGAGTCCCAAGACTCCGAAAGCATTGCCCGAGGTTTTGACCAAAAAGGAAGTGGCCGCCATCCTGCAACGACCGGTACGTGGGACCAAACTCGGTGCCAGGGACCGGACCATGTTGGAATTGCTCTATGCGTCGGGGCTTCGGGTTTCGGAACTGATTGCCCTGCGTCCCCTTGATTTTGATGATCAGGTCGGCCTGTTGCGGATTTTCGGCAAGGGCGGCAAAGAACGCCTGGTGCCGGTACACTACCAAGCCCAACAGGTACTGCATGAATATTTAACCACTTGGCGGAAAGATTTTTCTCCAAAAGAGGATCGGATTTTTCTCAATCGTTCCGGGAAAGGCTTAACACGACAGGCCGTTTGGAAGGCTGTGAAGCGTTATGCCCTGGAAGCCGGTATCAGGCGGGAAATTTCTCCGCATACCTTCCGGCACTCTTTTGCCACGCACCTGCTGGAAGGTGGAGCGGACCTTCGGAGTGTACAAATTCTTCTGGGTCACGCGGACATCAGCTCCACAGAAATCTATACCCATGTTGAAACAGGCCGCCTTCTCCGCATTCATGAGCGCTTTCACCCCCGCGCCCAACTCTCCAAGGATGAATAATGTCTACTAAAGGCAAAAAGATTCAAGCACATACCGTCATTACCGGACACGCCAACGCGGACTTTGATGCCTTGGCCGCCATGGTGGCCGCGGCGAAACTGTACCCTGGGGCTGTGCTTATCTTTCCGGGAACCCAGGAAAAGGATCTGCGAAATTTTTATATCCAAAGTACAATCTACCTTTTCAACTTTCGTAATTTTAAGGAGATTGATCAAGATGCCGTGGAGCTTTTGGTACTGGTCGACACCCGCCAGCGTTCCCGGGTGCCGCATGTGGAACCTTTGCTGAATCGGAGCGACATTGAAATCCACAGCTACGATCATCACCCCGACTCCGACGAGGATGTGCCTGCCGTTCGGGAGGTTGTGAAAAGCTGGGGTTCCACTACCTCGATTCTCGTTCATGAGATGATGCGACAAGAGTGTGAAATAAATAGTGAGGAAGCCACTGTTTTGGGGTTGGGTATTTTTGAGGACACCGGCTCCTTCACGTTCAATTCAACAGTACCCGAGGATTTTGAGGCAGCTTCCTGGCTTCGGGGCCGAGGAATGGATTTGAACGTCATTTCCGACCTGTTGAGCCGTGAGTTGTCGGCCCAGCAGATCGCCATTCTGGGAGAATTGTTGGAGTCGGCCACCACCCATGACATCAATGGCGTTGAAGTCGTCATCACCCAAATGAGTGCCGATCACTATGTGAACGACTTTGCTTTGCTGATCCATAAGCTTGTGGACATGGAGAATATTCGGGTTCTTTTTGCCCTGGGCCGCATGGGTGACCGGATTCACCTTGTGGGACGTTCGCGCAGTCCAGATGTTGATGCCGGACAAATTTGCTCTTCGTTCGGTGGGGGCGGACACCCTTATGCTGCTTCGGCCACAATCAAGGACAAAACCCTCGCGGAAACCCGTGATGACCTGTTTGCCCTGCTCTACTCGCTGATCAATCCACAACTGGTTGTGAACAGCATCATGTCACGTCCCGCCGTGGTGGTGGAGGACACGTCCCCCATGCGGGATGCCGTGGAAATCATGACTCGCTATGGATTCAAGGGACTCCCTGTTGTTCGCGAGGGCGGGATGGAATGTGTGGGACTGTTGGAACATGCGGTTGCCGACAAAGCCTTGGCGCATCAACTGGGAGAGCAGCCCGTCAGCGACTATATGGGAACCCGCTTTGCTACGGTTCCACCTGATACGGATCTCTATAAGGTAATGGAGATCATTCTGGGCAAGCGCCAGCGCCTGTTGCCCGTGATCAAGAACGACCAGGTTGTTGGGATCATTACCAAGACCGACCTGCTCAACCTGCTGATCGAAGAACCTGCCCGTATTCCCGAGTCCCTCAAACCAGAGCGCAACAGGGAACGCAGCATCGTTTCCGTGATGCGCGAACGCTTGCCGCGCCCTTTGGTGGAGATGTTGCGCGGAGCCGGAGAACTCGCGCAATCCTTGGGGTACGGAGTATACGCTGTGGGAGGATTTGTTCGGGATTTGCTGCTGGCCCGTCCCAACATGGATTTGGATCTCGTGGTGGAGGGAGACGGCATCGCCTTTGCCCGTGCTTTTGCCGAGCAGCACAATGCCCGTGTCAAGGCGCACCACAAGTTCAAAACCGCGGTGGTTATCTTTCCGGACAACACCCGTATCGACGTAGCCACGGCAAGGCTTGAATATTATGAACGACCTGCGGCGTTGCCCACGGTACAGTTGTCATCCATCAAAATGGACCTCTACCGGCGAGATTTTACCGTCAACGCCCTGGCGGTCAACCTGACGCCCGGCAGTTTCGGGACATTAGTTGATTTTTTTGGTGCGCAACGCGACATCAAGGGTCGTAATATCCGAGTGTTGCATTCGCTCAGTTTTGTGGAAGACCCCACGCGCATTCTTCGTGCCGTCCGTTTTGAACGTCGTTTTGAATTCCAAATCGGCGGCCAGACGCTACGGCTGATCAAAAATGCACTGCAACTCAACCTGTTCAACCGGCTTTCCGGTGCTCGAATTTTTCATGAACTTCAACTGATTATGGAAGAGGAACATCCCACGGATTGCCTGAAGCGGCTCCAGGAACTCAAGGTGCTACAGGCTATCCATCCTCTTTTTCAATTGACGGCCAAACGTATCGACATCCTGGAGGAGCTTGAAAAAGTCCGGACTCTGTATACGCTGCTCTACGTGGAACCGCCTGTTACCGGCTGGAAGTTGTTCTTTCAGGGCTTGACCATGAACATGGAACGCAACGAAGCTGCTCAACTGCTTCGGCGGTTGGGTGTTGCCCCGCGAGAGGAGCGCGAACATCTTTCCACTCGGGAGATGGTCGGGAAAGCCTTGGGCAAGCTCATGCAGTGGCGGGAAGGGGTTTCCCGGCCGAGTGATATTTATTTCGCATTGGAAAGGCTTCCGTTGGAGGGCGTTTTGTTTTTAATGGCCAAAAGCCGAAAGGACGCTGTACGGAAACATATATCCCAGTATCTTACCACGTGGCGCTTCCATACACTGGAGGTTTCCGGCACAGATTTAAAACAGCTCGGCTTATCCCCTGGCCCGGACTACACCCGTATTTTACGCCGTATTCTGGCTGCTGCCATTGATGGAGAAGCACCAGGGCGCGAAGACCAACTCGCCATGGCCGCCAGATTGGTCAAGATGCGGTAGCGCAACAGTGGTTTTTCCTTGTTTTCGTGGCCGGCCGCACCCTTGCCCTTGCTCTGCGAGGCGTGTAGTAAAGGACGTTACGTTTTCGAGCGGGCGCAAGTTTGGGAACCAAAGGAGCCGCCATGCCACGAATGGAACAACGACTGCGCACCGTGGCCGTCATTGGTGCGGGGCAATGTGGGCATCAAACCAGCTTATTGGCCGAATCGTTGGGCCGACTGTTGGCCGAAACCGGCTTTTCCGTGGTTTGCGGTGGCCTTTCCGGAGTCATGGAGGCTGCATGCAAGGGAGCCAGAAGCGCCGGGGGACTAACCATCGGAATCCTTCCAGGCACGGATCGTGCGACCGCCAATGCGTACGTGGATATCCCCATTGCTACGGGACTCGGTCAAATGCGCAACAGCCTGGTTGTTCGCAACGGATTTGCCGTGGTTGCCGTAGAAGGCGGAAACGGCACCCTCTCCGAGGTGGGGCTCGCGCTTAAAGCTGAAATTCCCGTAGTGGCCATTGGCCGCTGGAGCGAACTGCCGGGTGTACTCCCGGCCCGGGACGCGTCCGAAGCCGTGACTCTTATCCGTAAAATGGCTCCCTTTTCCGCGTGAAAACGCCGAAACGGGAACATATTTTCATCTTCAAGGAAAGGTTACTTTAACCGATGGCAATGGAAGTTCTTTGGGCGCCATGGCGCATGAACTATATTCTTGGACCCAAGCCCGACGAATGTGTGTTTTGCGTACCGCGCAATGACGATTCCGAGGACCGGGAGCGGCTGATCCTGCATCGTGCGGATCATTGTTTTGTGATCATGAACAAATTTCCTTACAACAACGGCCACCTCATGATTTGCCCGTACCGGCACATTTCCTGTATTACGGAACTGTCGGCCGAGGAGACCCACGAATCAGTGCAACTGATCCAATCGTGCGTTTCTATCTATAAAATGGCTTTTCAGCCTCAAGGGATCAACGTGGGATTGAATCTGGGGGAGGCTGCAGGAGCCGGCATTGCCGCGCACCTGCATTGGCAACTCGTGCCACGCTGGAACGGAGACGCTTCCTTTATGGCCGTGTTTGGAGAAACAACCGTGATTCCGCAGCATTTGGAATCCACCTACGATCAACTTAAACCCTACTTTGAAACCCTCTAACTTCGGAGCAAAGCATGCGCTACGTCAAACTGGCCATTTTGGCTCTCTGCGTCGCCGCGGGCGTCCTTTTCTTCATGCAAAACGATGCCCAGTTCACGGCGCTTTTGAATATTAAGCTTGATCTCTATGCAGTGAAATTTGTAGGGATGGGAATTCCGCTGTATGCGGTCGTGATTTCCGCGTTTCTACTTGGCGTGCTGCTTGGGCTGCTCTATTTTGTGGCTGAAAAAATCGGCTCCTCTCGCCAGCTGCGCGCCTGCAACAAAAAAATGCGCAGCCTTGAGCAGGAACTGAACTCCCTTCGGAACCTCCCTCTGAACGACACTGGTTATTCCAATGGATTTGACGGGGAAGGAAATGCTTCGGCCGCTGAATCCGAGGAAGGGAAATAAAGTCCGCCAGTTACCCTTTGCACTGTTCACTTATTGACTCATAAGGGGGATCCCTTGTTGCGCAATTTGTTTCGATCCCGACGACGGTTCGATTCGAACCGGCTGCCCGATCTGTCCCAACCTGAGGGCCGATTCGACTTTGCTTCGGATCTGGACACCAAGGCGGCCATCGACGAACTTAGTAAGGTGGTGCGGAACAATTCCGAAGTGGTTGAAATCTACCTTGCGCTGGGCAGCCTGTATCGCGCCCAGGGTGAAATTGAACGGGCCATTCAAATCCGCAACAACATCACGGTACGCCCGGGTTTGGCTCCGGAATTCCGGGCCAGGGCGTACTACGAGCTTGGGCGTGACTTCCGGCGTGGGGGCTTTCTCGATCGCGCTGCGACCGCGCTGGATCAGGCTGAAAAACTCGGTGGGCGTAATCCCCATATTCTTCTTGAGCGTGCGCGGTTGGCAGCGCAGGGCAATGACTATGGTTTGGCTGCCAAACTGTATGGTGAGTTGAATTTTTCACCTGCACAGGCGCATTACCTCGTGCGTCAGTCCCAGGAGGAGCGGCGTGCCGGTAATACCTCACAGGCTGAACGCTCTCTGCGCCATGCTCTCAAGGCACATCCCGGCTCTGTGGAAGCATGGTTGGAACGATTGATTCGGCTGCACGACCTCAACGACGCTGAACGTTTTGGCAAAGCCATGCGGGAGGCATTGGACCACGTGCCGGAAGCCATGCGTTTTGCCGTGCTCGAAGGACTCATGGACCATGTTCGCCATTGGCGCGATGCCGCACTCCCCGCCAGTGATGAAGAGGGCTGCGATGTGGAAGACGCTCGCCAGGTTTCGCATGGCGGCCTGGACGACGAAGAACTCAAGCGGGAAATCCTGCCTGTCATCGATGAACGTCAACCTGATGCTATGCTCAGTTATTACGGAGCGTTGCTGCTTCAGGCAGGCGGATATGCCGCTGTGGCCAGGGCATGGTTTGAACGGGCGCTGAAGCTGGATCCAGATTTCTGGCTGGCACGGCTGGAACTTTTTAATTTGGCACGGGCTGACCAGCAACTTACGCCTTTTTTTGAAGAACAGTTGGTATTTTTTATTGAGAAGGCCAGGACGGTGAAGCGTTTCGTTTGTAAACGCTGTGGACTTAAGCGCGATACTCTTTTCTTTGTTTGTCCGCGTTGCAAAAGCTGGCACTCCATCACCTTCCGCGCCAGCATCGACACTTAACCAAGCTTAGCGAATACGGTGGCAGGAAAAAAACTGACCCCCATGCTGGAGCATTACCTTCAGGTCAAGAAGCAGCACCCCGATACGCTGCTCCTTTACCGCATGGGCGACTTTTACGAGGTGTTTTTCGAGGACGCTGAAGTGGCGGCCAGGGAGTTACAGATTGCCCTGACCTGTCGCAATCCCAATTCCAAAAACAAGGTTCCCATGTGCGGAGTTCCGCACCATGCGGTACGCCGATACGTTGGGCAACTGCTGGGAAAAGGGTACAAGGTGACCCTCTGCGACCAGGTGGAGGATCCAAAACAGGCCAAGGGGCTTGTAAAACGTGAAGTCACTCGTGTCCTTACACCAGGAACCCTTTCCGAAGACGACGACCTGACGGCAAAATTTCATAACTATCTTGCATCACTGTATTGGAATCCGGACAAGGGGCGGGGCGGCCTGGCCTGGCTGGATTTCTCCACAGGAGAATGGTCGGGCATGACCTCGCGCCGCGAGGAGGAATTATGGCAGTGGGCCGTCAAGATCAATCCCAGTGAATTATTGCTGCCCAAGGGAACAAAACCACCTTCGGCATATGCGGATCTTGCCCTGGTCTGTACCACTCTCCCTTCCCTGCCCCATTTTGATATAACAACGGCGGAACGAGCCTTGTTGCAGAATCAAGGAGTGGAACATCTTGATGTCCTTGATCTTTCGAATCGTCCTGAACTGGTGCGGGCTTGCGGGGCGCAACTCTCCTACCTGCGTCAAACCCAGATGCGCGATGCCGACCATCTTGGTGAATTTCAACAGTTGAACCTCTCCCGCCATCTGCTCTTGGATGAAGTCACCGAACGCAACCTCGAGCTTTTTCGTCGGCTGGACGGTCGCGGAGGAGCCGGTACGCTCTGGAACGTGCTGGACAGGACCATGACCCCCATGGGCGGCAGACTTTTGGAAGAACGTCTCAAACGACCTTGGCGGGATATGGCTCCCATTCGGACCTGTCAAGAATGCGTGGCTCTTTTTGCCGACAACGATTCGCTGCGAGCGGATCTCCGCCGCCTGCTGGACGCCGTATATGATATGGAACGCCTCAGCACGCGCATTGCTTTGGGGCGGGCCACCCCAAAAGACATGGTTGCCATGCGACGCAGTCTTCAGACATTGCCGCCGATCCAAGACCTGCTGCAACGCATTGATAATCTTCCAACTGGCCTTCAGGATGTGTACCGCAACTGGGATTCCCTTAAAGATGTCGGAGAGTTGCTTTCTGCGGCGTTCGTGGACTCCCCTCCCCCGCATATTACAGAGGGCGGCCTTTTTCGAAGCGGATACCGACCGGAGCTTGATGAACTTATCGAGCTGACAGAACACGGAGAAGCCGCAATCCAGCGACTTCTGGAACAGGAACGAACAGACGCGGAGATTCCAAAGCTAAAATTGGGATTCAATAAGGTCTTCGGCTACTTCCTTGAAGTGTCCAAGGCGTATCAGGGACAAGTCCCTGATCATTTTATTCGCCGTCAAACCCTGGTCAACTCGGAACGCTACGTCACTCCCGCTCTTAAGGAGATGGAAGAACGACTTCTTTCGGCTTCAGATGAACGCAAGGCCATGGAATATAATTTGTTTATGGAGTTGCGTGAAATTCTTTCCCAAGCTCGGGACCGCTTTATGTACATGGCGGGAACCCTGGCGGCATTGGACTATTGGCAGGGACTTGCAGAGACTGCCCGCGCCCAGGCCTGGACCGCGCCGGACTTGCATGACGGGATGGATATTGAGATCACGGACGGACGGCATCCCGTGGTAGAGGCATCGGTCGGAGGCAATTATATCCCCAACTCCTTGACCATCACCCCCGACCGTCGGATCCTGCTTATTACCGGACCTAATATGGCGGGAAAATCAACAGTTCTGCGCCAGGTGGCCATCATTGTACTGCTGGCGCAAATCGGTTCCTTTGTTCCCGCCAAGCAGGCGCGTTTGGGATTGGCGGATCGTATTTTTTCCCGCGTCGGTGCGTCCGACAATCTGAGCCAGGGCCAATCCACCTTTATGGTGGAGATGATGGAGACGGCGCGCATTCTTCGCCTGGCCACCAAAAAAAGTCTTGTTATCCTGGATGAAATTGGTCGTGGCACCAGTACATTTGACGGCCTGGCTCTGGCCTGGGCTGTTGTGGAAGAACTTGCCCGCCGAGCCAAGGGCGGCATCAGAACATTATTCGCGACCCACTACCATGAACTGACATCCCTTGAGGGCCGCATTGATGGGCTGCGAAATCTAAACATTGCAGTCAAAGAATGGAAAGGGGACATTGTTTTTCTGCGTAAACTCATCCCTGGACCGGCTGACAAAAGTTACGGCATTGAAGTGGCCCGCTTGGCAGGAGTCCCTCTATCCGTTGTGCAACGTGCTCGTGAATTGCTTTCCCACCTGGAAGACAAGGCCGGCGATGAGCGAGCACAGGCTATGGAGCGGGCTTCGCAGACACTGCTTCCAGGCATGGCAGTGGAAAACGAAGATCCCGTTGCGTCTAACGTCGATTCCCAGGCGGAAGACCTGCTCCAGGAAATCCGGGCATTGGACTTGGACGGCTTGACTCCGTTGCAGGCTTTGACCATGCTCCACCATTGGAAGCAAAATCTTCATTAACCCACACGCGGGAGCCTTTATGTCTCGATTCCTGCCGTTGTTGCTCGCGGTTTTTTGTTTGGTTTGCTCCGCCTGCACACTTGGCTACAAGGCTTGGCCCGAGCCTGTTGAAAAGGAAGACACCTTTTCCTGGCGGTTGGTTACTGCGGAGCGTAAGGACGGTTGCCTCGTTATTGAAGGTCGGTTGCAGGGCGCCTATCAACGGCTGGATTTCGTCACGGTGCAACTTGAGCCGCTGGTTCCCGGTGCTGGATGTGTGGAATGCCCGTTTACTCCCCGAAAAATCCTGGACATGCGTCGGGGCGATCAGGGATACAGCGAAATCGGTCCGTACGTCCGATTGACGGTTTGCGGATTGGAGCGTGATTTGACGTATAAATTCCGCATTGTGGGACACAATTCCCTTCGTTCAATTCCAGAGCGAAAGAGCGGTGTCTTGATCGCCGAACCATAGTCTGTTGCCCGAACTTGATTTCTCCGAGCTGACAGGTCAGGATTTAAGAACGATTACCCGAGAGCACAAGGAGCGTTGATAATGCATCATTTCGAATATCGCGATGGACGGCTGTATGCCGAGGATGTTCCGGTCGCAGATTTGGCCGCCGAGTATGGAACGCCACTATATGTATATTCCGCATCCACTATCCGTCGGCATTTCAAGGCGTTTGACTCCGCTTTCCGTGGGTTGGATCATTTGACCTGCTTTTCCGTTAAGGCCAACTCGAACCTCAGCGTCCTGCGTCTGATGGCGGAACTTGGTGGAGGCGTTGACATCGTTTCCGGCGGTGAACTGTATCGCGCACTCAAGGCAGGCGTTCCTTCGGAAAAAATAGTCTATTCCGGCGTGGGCAAGAAGGATCATGAAATCCGGGAAGCCTTGGAAGCCGACATCCTTATGTTCAATGTGGAATCCATGCAGGAACTGGAGCGCATTAATGAAATAGCTCAGGACATGGGACGGGTGGCACGCATCAGCTTTCGCATCAATCCGGATGTGGATCCCAAGACCCACCCTTACATTTCCACGGGGATGAAAAAAAACAAATTTGGACTAGATATCGACCACTCCCGTCAGGCCTACAAATTGGCTCAACAATTGCCGGGCATTGAACCGGTAGGCATGGATTGTCATATCGGTTCACAGCTTACGAGCATCGACCCCTTCCTGGAAACACTGGAAAAACTGCTCGCTTTTTACCGTGAACTGGACGAGCAGGGGATCAAGATTCGCTATCTCGACCTTGGCGGAGGGCTGGGCATCACCTACGACCAGGAGGAGCCGCCTCACCCCGAGGAGTTCGGCAACGCCCTGACCAACGCCCTGCAAGGCCTTCCTTTGACGCTGATTTTGGAGCCGGGCCGGGTCATTGCCGGAAATACAGGCATTCTGGTGACCGAAGTACAATACCTTAAAAGTACGCCCAGCAAAAATTTCGTCATTGTGGATGCGGCCATGAACGATCTGGTCCGCCCGGCCCTGTATCAATCCTTCCATGCCATCGGTGAAGTTGAGCAACATTCCCGTCCGGCTAAGTCGTACGATGTGGTGGGACCCATCTGCGAAACAAGTGATTTCCTGGCTCGGGATCGTGAATTGCCGGAACCTCGTCAGGGAGAATTGCTGGCCGTGTATTCGGCCGGAGCGTATGGCTTTACCATGGCCTCCAATTACAATTCGCGGCCGCGGCCAGCGGAATTGATCGTTGACGGCACGGAAGTACAGCTGGCGCGACGCCGTGAAACCTATGACGATCTTGTGGCCCTGGAGCCATAGCCTGCTGAAGTGAAGCGCTCATGTCTCGCTTGAATTCGTTTTTTCTGGCATCGGACCATTGGCCCAGGGCTGGAGAAGATATCCTGCTTGAAGGACCGGAAGCACGCCACATGCTTCAGGTTCTTCGCACCATGCCGGGAACCGAGGTGCGCCTTTTTGACGGCGAGGGGCGCACCGGGCATTTTGTTTTGGTCGAATCCGCCAAGCGAAAAGCTGTGTTGCGTCCCGGGTCCGTCCGTCGCCACCCTGCCCGCAGGTCGGGCGTAACGCTTGCTTTAGCCTGGAGTAAAGCCTCCCGGCGGGGTTGGCTGTTGGAAAAAAGTGTGGAGCTGTACGGAAACGGTGTGGCGTTTTGGCGTTCCGAACGAAGCCAAGGCGCCCTTCCCAAAACAGTAAAAGACTCCTGGAAGGAAAAAATCGTCCAGTCTGCCAAACAGTGCGGCAATCCTTGGCTTCCCCATCTATACACTATTGGCGGAATTCAGGATCTGATTACCTTTGCTGCTGGATTTGAGCAGCGTTTTTTACTTTGGGAATCCCCGCAGCTCGGAACACTGCTGCAACCTGACATGCTTTCCCATGGGAGGAGTCTGGCCGTGATCGGACCGGAAGGCGGCATTACGGAACAAGAAGCGGAGCACTTACAGGAAGCAGATTTTTTGCCCGTCAGCCTGGGGAAAAGCGTCCTTCGATGGGAAACCGCGGCACTGCACTGCCTGAGTTTGGCTTTCCACGGCCTCATGACGGCGTCGCAGACCAACGGAGATGTATAATGCAGCTTTCGCTGACGGAGAACGACAATCAGCCCCTGGCGGACCGTATTCGTCCCAAAAACATGACGGAGTTTATCGGGCAACCGCAACTCCGGGAACGTGTTGACGCCTTTCTGCGGGCCAATCGACTTCCGAGTCTGCTTTTCTTTGGGCCTCCTGGCTGTGGGAAATCCACATTGGCCTTGCTTCTGGCGCAAGCCACAGGCCGTCCCTTTGTACGTGTGAGTGCCCCGGAGGCCGGATTGCCCGTATTGCGAAAAAAACTGGCGGGCCACAAACTGTTGATTCTGGATGAACTGCATCGTTTTTCCAAGGCGCAGCAAGACTTTTTCCTTCCTGGTTTGGAAAACGGCACCATAACCCTCATCGCCACCACCACGGAAAATCCATCTTTCAGCATTACCCGGCAATTGCTTTCCCGTCTGCATGTGCTCCGTTTTCGCCCGTTAAGTCATGACGAATTGCTGGACGTGGCCAAACGTGGAGAATCCGAACTCGGGGACTCGCTTACAGATGCTGCCAGAGAGTACTTGTGCGGTATTTCCGGCGGGGATGCCCGTAGCCTGCTGAATCTGCTCGAATATGCTCTTGGTCTGCCTGAAGAGTCGCGCACGCCCGAGCATTTGGCTAAAAATCTGCCGGAAGTGATCATTCGCGGGGATCGTGGCGGCGATTCTCATTATGAATTGGCATCCGCTTTGATCAAATCAATCCGCGGTAGCGATCCGGACGCGGCGTTGTATTATCTGGCTTGTCTATTGGAATCCGGGGAAGATCCCCGTTTCGTCACACGGCGGCTTATGATTTCAGCCAGCGAGGATGTCGGCCTGGCCGATCCGCAGGCGCTGCCGATGGCTGTTTCTTGTCACCAATCAGTGGAGGCGGTGGGCATGCCCGAAGGGCGCATCCCTATGGCGGAAACCGTTGTCTATCTGGCCTTGGCTCCCAAAAGTAACTCCACATACGC
This sequence comes from Paucidesulfovibrio gracilis DSM 16080, assembly GCF_900167125.1. Lineage (NCBI taxonomy): Bacteria > Pseudomonadati > Thermodesulfobacteriota > Desulfovibrionia > Desulfovibrionales > Desulfovibrionaceae > Paucidesulfovibrio > Paucidesulfovibrio gracilis. The sequence continues at coordinate 352,007 of NZ_FUYC01000003.1, read as the reverse complement.
CGCTTACGCGACAGCGCAAAAGGAAGTGCGCCAAAATGGGGTACAGCCCGTGCCGCTTCATTTGCGTAATGCCAGCACATCGCTTCAAAAAGAATGGGGCTATGGGCGAAATTATCAATATCCTCACTCGTTTCCCGGCTCCTGGGTGGAACAGCGTTATTTGCCGGAGTCCCTCGGGGAACGCCGTTTCTATGAGCCGAAAGAACAAGGTGCGGAACCGCGATTGCTCGCTTGGATCAAAGGGCATTTACGGTCTTTACGAAAACCGCCTCGTCGTTGAACCGCTTTATTTTTCGTACATTTTTTTCCATTCATCCAAAAAGAGAATGGATGTTTCGAGTCCTGAAAGTCGGCCTTGCTGTTGACGAACAGCCCACACCAAATCGGGAAAAGTGACGTTCTTCGGAAGATTCAACCGCTCCAGAAGGCCATTGACCTCCGTGGTCAATTCTTTTGGGAGTACGGCCAAGGCTTCGTTGCCCTGCCGTGGTAGCGGCCAATTGGGGATGCGTTCTGCGGTAAACTCGAGCAACCGCCGCATGCGGTGTGCATAGGTGTGTTCCATGAGCACCCGCCTACGCCCTTTTTCAGCGATGGCCTGGCGCTGTTCCGGAGCGTGCAGAAAATATTCTACTTTTTCTTTCAAATCCGTAAGTGATTCAAAGGTAATCAATTCATCCTCGGCAAACGCCTCAGCAAGAAGGGACCGCCTGTCCACGAGTTGAAATGCTCCGCAGCAGGCCACTTCAAAGGTGCGAGGGTTGATGAAATCACCTTGGCTTATCAACTGGTCAGGATGGATTGAGGAATGCAGATTCAAATTGATGGTACTTGCGTTGAAGATGCGTACGCACTCCTCCGATGTCACTCGACGCCCCCCCATTTGAAGGTAAGGTGCCAACACGTGGTCGCCGTCCCAGTCTGATCCCCAGATCTTAAAATCGTACTGCAGCAATTCGCGAAAGGCCTTTCGCCGGTTGGGATAGCCAGCTCCCATAAAGGAAAGCTCTGCCCCCCATTTCCGCCGCTCTACAGCGGACACTTCCTGGGGATGGTGGAAATCCGGTTGCGCCGCCATGGGCAGATACAGGACATTGTGTTGCCCTGCGGATTGCAGTTCTTCAAAAAAGGGATCTTTTTGAATCACCGCAAAAACGTCATAAAGCGGTGCAAAGCTTTTCCAGTACGTGAACAATCGGTAGTCTTCCACAAACCACATTGCCGTGGCGACACCATCCTTTCGGAGCCGCCGCAGAATCTGGCGCGAAAGAGGGGCTTGGGCCATTGCCAGCACAAGATCAGGCTCAAAGCTATGCACTTTGGCCAGCACGGCTTGCGAAAGGAGTTGAACATAATTGTTCTGGAGAAATTCGAGACGATCCGAAGTAACCCGCAGTCCTTTGAGGGCGCTGTATGCGTCGTAGAACTGATCCGCCTGGAAAACCTCCACGACATGCTCTTCCTGGCGCAAGGCTGTTGCGCAAAATTCTCCAACAGGAAGCGACCCCCCATACATTGGCAAAACAATGAGTATTTTCAATGTACTACTCTTAGTCTAGATATTTTCTAGCTTTTGTTGAGAATCATATTCGCCGTTTGTCAGCAGATCCGGGGTCTGCTTTTCCTTCGGAGCCACAACCCAATCGCGTTCATGATACAAGCGCTGTGCCAGGGAGATGTTGCTTTTGGAATCGAGATTGGGACCGGAGATACCGAGATGTTCTGCCACGAACGTGCGTAACGCGACCCTGCTTCGGGTATCGGCATCTTCGCCGCCAAAAGAAATAAACTCCACCCCAAGGGAATCAAGATCGCTGCGCAATCCCATAATGCCTGCAGGGGCATGTTCCGCCTTGCGGGTAGTGAAAAAACGCAAAAACATGGGGTCATCAAACCCTTCTCCACAACGCACGTTATAAGGGCAGGACTCATGCTCCAGACAGGGCAAGCAAGGTTGAAGCGCCTGAAAGACAGTATGCCCCTTACCGTACGGACCTGTTTCAAAGCACCAGGCCGAGGAAAGGAAAAAAGCGGCCACCGGTACACCCAAGTGGGCGGCGAGGTGCATGATCCCGGTATCGGGTGTGAGCAGAAGATCCATGCCCTGGACTGCTTCAATCAATGTAGCCCAATCGGTTTTCCCCGTGAGATCGGAGGTCCGTTCCTGCATTTCAGAAGGCAATTCCTTACGCAGCGCTCGAGCGGCTCCTGCTTCCGTAGCGGTTCCGAGCAGTTTTACGTGTGGTTTTCCCAGTATGTTCCAGGCTGTTTTTGCCACCTCACGTAGTGTTGGAACAGGCAGAGAACGGCGGGACTCTCGGCCTGCCAAAGCAATGCCGATGCCGTTGCCTCCTGGTCTCGCAACAGGATTGACTGCTTCCGGCGGGCAGGGACGAGGAGCATACCCACCCCAAAAATCGACAAGATTCAGTGCAATGCGCCGTTCTTTGGACCACCGGATTCCCATGCCCGCCCAAGGACTGACCACGTCCTGACCGTCAAACGATTGATAGCCTCGAACGGTTTCCGGAGCAAAAAGGCTCGCAAGACGAAAATTGAGCGGGGAAAAATTGAGATTATAAACCGTATCAAATTTCAAGTCCGCGAGTGTGTCGAAGGCTGCACGGTTGTTCAGCACGACCTCGCCGGCATTGGTGCCACCACCATGAGCGCACACGCCATGCACCACAGCATGAGGATACAATAATTTCGCCAGACCCCGCAGGGACCGGTCCACGCAAAGATGAACCTCGGAGCCGCAGAGTTCCAGGGACCGCACCAAACGTTTGGTCTGAACCAGATCGCCAAAGCGTGCCAGTTGCACCACCAACTCTCGTCCCATAGGACGCCATCCCCTCCCTTGTTTTCCGGACCGCTCGATTCTAAAAGGTTCCCCAATGCTTGTGGTGTACCGAATCGGCCTATCCCTGGCAAGCGGGACACCTTTTTCCTGTTTTACACCCCGAGGGCCATGGTATAGTATATGGGGATGCGCTATTATCCTATTTTGTTGAATCTTACGGACAAACAGTGCCTCGTGGTCGGGGCCGGCGCCGTGGGAATACGAAAAATTCGCGGCCTCCTGGACAATGGTGCCCGAACGGTCCTGGCATTGGATCGATGCTACCCGGCGGATCAAACTGGGCATGAGTTGCAGATGCTGCTGAACCGACCCGAAGTTCGGTTTGAGGAACGAGAATTCCAACTTTCAGATTTGGATAATGCATTTCTCGTTGTGGCGGCGACGTCCAATGCGGCAGTAAATCGGACCATTGCCGAAGCCTGCCGGGAGCGCGGCTTGCTTTGCAACGTGGCGGATGCGCCGAAACTTGGAAATTTCATCGTCCCGGCAACCGTCTGCCGCGGCGATTTGACCCTTTCGGTTTCCACTTGTGGCCAGAGCCCGGCTTTGGCCCGGCTTGTTCGTTCCGATCTTGAAGAAACCTTTGGATCCGAATACGCTGACTTGCTCACTATTTTGGGCAGGCTGCGCCCTATGTTGCTGGAACTCGGTCTGCCGACCCAAAAAAACACGGAGATTTTTCGGTCTATTACCACGTCAAACCTGTTGCGCGACATTGAAACCAACGATGTGGACGCGGCGAAACGCTCCCTACGGGAGCGCTTGCCCAGCGCCTTGCATTCCAACCTTCCGGAGTTGCTGGATGGAGTTTTTTGATCTACTTCCCCTGGCCATCATCGGACTCTATTTTCTGGGCGCAATGCTGTTCTTTGTGGGGCTTACCCTCGGCAATGAGCGGCTTTCAACCGTTGCCGGTGCGCTGGCCATCGGCGGGTTCGCCCTGCACACTCTTGACCTTGCCATCATGCCGGTTTTATCCGGCAAAATGGTTTTACTCCGCGGTACCTTTTATTTTAGTTTTGTGGGCTGGACGCTTTTCGCCCTTTTTTTGGTTCTCCGCTGGAGACTGCGCTCGTCGTTCCTTTCGTTCACGGCTTTTCCGCTGGGATTGTTGCTCTACGCCTCATCCCTGGGAGCTGGCAGTCTGACTATCAAAATCCCCCCGCAATTGACTGGGTTATTTTTTGGTCTGCATGTCGGCAGCCTGGCTGTTGCGCTCGCCCTGCTCGCCCTGGGATGCGGCGCAGCCTTTGTTTGGCTGCACTTGAATCGTAAGATCAAGAGCAAGGCTGCCCTCGGCAGCATGAACGAATCCATGCCATCGTTGGAAGTTGTCGATCGCGTCAACCACCTGGCCGTTACCCTCGGATTCCCCTTGTATACCCTTGGCATCTTTTCTTTGGCCATTTGGTATTGGATCGATCCGGAAAAGACCTTTCAATGGGATGCCATGAAGTTTACCTCCCTCGGGGTCTGGTTGCTGTATGCTGTTCTCTTCCACCAGCGCCTCGTGCTGGGGTGGCGGGGACGCAAGACAGCCTGGATGGTTATTTGGGTTTTCTTGTTCATGGTTATTTCCCTCATCCACCACACCATTACGTTCAAATCGTAACTTATGAATAAATTTATCTATCTTACAGGTCTCAACCACCGCACCGCCGAAGTGGACATCCGTGAGCGTTACGCCCTGACCAATGTGGAGGACATGGAACTCGGCATCATGTCGGAATGCCCGGTGCGGGAAGTCATGGTTCTTTCCACCTGCAACCGCGTCGAACTGCTGTGTGTCAGTGAGCATTCCCCGGAATCCGATGTGGATGTGCTTGGATGCATGCGGGCGTATTGGGCCGAACGTTGCGGCGGTCAGCCGGAAGAGTTGGCAGAGCACACCTATAATTATGAAGGAATTTCCGCAGTCAGACACCTTTTTATGGTTGGGGCAAGCCTTGACTCCCTGGTTATGGGAGAACCTCAAATTTTGGGACAACTTAAGGATGCCTATCGCCGAGCCGTGGACAACAATACGGCGCGAGTCATCATCAACCGACTGCTGCACAAATCGTTTTCCGTTGCCAAACGGGTTCGGACAGAGACCGCTGTGGCCTCCAGCGCAGTATCCATCAGCTTTGCCGCTGTTGAGCTTGCTCGGAAAATCTTCGGCTCTTTTCAGGGAAAGACCGCCATGCTTGTAGGCGCCGGAGAAATGGCAGAGCTGGCTGCTACGCATTTATTGCGCAACGGTGTGGAACGACTCATTATTGCCAACCGAACATTGTCACGGGCCAAGGCATTGTCCGCAACGCTCGGAGGCGAACCGATTCCCATCGAAAATCTTATGGATCGGTTGCCCGAAGCCGACATCGTTATCAGCTCCACGGGATCGCCAACTGCCGTGATTCGGGCCAAAGAGATGCAAAAGGTCTTGAAACGACGGAAACACCGCTCCATGTTTTTTATTGATATCGCTGTACCCCGGGATATTGATCCGGACGTAAACGCCCTGGACAATGTCTATCTCTATGATATCGACGATCTCAAAGAGGTGGTCGAAGAGAATATGGCGCAACGTCAGGACGAGGCCGTCAAGGCGCGTGCGTTGGTAGACAATGAAACCAGTGCGTTTGAGCATTGGTTGCAAACATTGGACCTCCAGCCGACCATAGTGGATTTGCTGGGTAAGGCAGAGGACGTTGCGCGTAAGGAACTGAGCAAAACCTTGCGACGAATTGGCGATGTGGATGAAAGCACACGTGAAGCTTTGGAGTGTCTTGTGCTGTCCGTAAGCCATAAGGTTTTGCATGAACCGGTTTGCTATCTCAAACGCCGTACACGGGAAGAAGGCGTGGCCGATACGGTCATTGATACGGCGCGACGTTTTTTCAATCTCGATAACGACTGTATTCCGCCGGAAGCTCATGCGGAGCGACGATCCAGGGATTCCTGCGAATGTCGGGAAGATGAGTTCGGCCTTTCCAACGATTTGAACGATCACTGAACGAGGATTTTATGCGCACCTACTGTATTGAAGATATACCCCGGGAACACGCTGATATCATCGCCAAGACACTTGACCAGCGTGGATGGAAAGGTCCCATTGAAGGCATTTGGTATGTTCCTATTTCCGAAGCATTGCTTGAGCAGGAACAACAGGAACATCTGGATTCTTGCGGTCCGTACATGATGGCCCTTGAACGGATCGACCGACCTGAATGCTCTGATTTTAAACTGGAACTTTTGGTCCGGGCGCGCAACCGGATGCGTTGTTCCTGCGTTGCCTACGCCTCCCCCGCTGCTCGGGAATGGGCCATCAATCTCATTGACGAGATCTTCCAGGCACAAGACGTCCCTGCATAATCGACAGGGTGGCCGGTTTGATGTTCTCAGTCCCCCGCTTTCTTCAGGAACTGCCTCCCTGGGCCGCACACCTTTGTTTGGACGTGGAGCGTTTTGTTTCTGAAGAGCTTGGGATCGACCCCAGAACCGGCCTCGTGGTCGCGTGTTCCGGTGGTGCGGACTCCACGGCTCTGACCATTATCTGGCATTGCCTGATGCAACGCCACGGTGGAAGCATGGCCGTGGCGCATCTTGATCACGGCCTTCGGGTCGAATCATCGGAAGACGCCGTTTTTGTCAAGGATCTCTGCGTTGCATTGGATGTGCCTTTTTTTTCCGAACGTGCGGACGTAGCTTTTACAGCTTCCCGGCTCGGCTTGGGTTGGGAGGAGACCGGACGGAAGCTGCGCTATGCTTTTTTTGAAAAAATTCGTATGGAAACAGGGTTGCCGTTTGTGGCAACGGCGCATCACCTCAATGATTTGGCGGAAGACGTGCTGCTACGGTTGTGCCGTGGAACAGGCTGGCCCGGCCTGGGCGGCATGACGGCCCATGACGCGCAACGCCGATTGGTTCGGCCGCTATTGTCGATCCCTAGATCCGATCTAATCCATTTTCTTCAGACACTTCACATTCCCTGGCGGGAAGATGATTCCAACACGGACGTACGGTTTGCAAGAAATCGCATACGCCACTCCTTGTTGCCCTTGATCTTGGAAGAAAATCCAAATTTTCTGAAAGGAATCAACCGCATTTGGCGGCAAGCCGGGGTGGACCGTGCCTATTGGGAGCAGCGTCTTGGAAATTTCCCTGGTAGTAAGGATGAGCCATTCTTTTTGTCCCGGGACCGATTGGCGAACCTACACCAAGCCGAACGACTCCGACTCTATAAATCAGCCTTGGATAAGCTCGGTCCCGGACAGGTGTTGACGGACACTTTACTTCGGTTGGACGCGGCGTTTCTCTCCGGCAAACCTGCCACATTGCAATTTCCCGGACGGAAAGTCGGTCGGAGCGATTCCAAAGGAATTCATTTTGGACCGGATCCCCGGTGGAATCCATCATAGGGAATCCAAATCGGGCAGATTCTGCTTCGGGGTTTACCTTGCCTTTTCATCTTTCTGGTCAGGAAAAAGTTCATACCACCGCTTACGTCCGGCGAGAAACGCTGGCAAAAACATGACCAACAGGACAGCCATGCTCCAGAGGAAAGAACTGCCCTGCCCCTCATGCAGATCATAGCGGTAAGTGAAAAATGTGGCCGCAATGACCACACTTCCCAAGCAGATACTCAGCGGTTTCCAGAGCGGTGTGTTTTTGTTTCGCCATGGAGCGAGATACCAGGCCAGACCAACTCCAGCACCAAACCAAGCCGTGGCAACGATTCCACCTGTAACGTCTCCGGCCTCCAGCAGCGCCCAGGCCACGATGGGCAACCAGATGGCAACTCCCACAAGTCCTAGTAACCAGGCAGCGCGGCCACATCGTTCCAAATTCATTCCACTCATTAACGCACCTCTGCAAAACTACGTATCAGAGATATGGATAAATGAAAACACGCAACCCCGCGACAGGGCGGGCATTGACAGCCTTTCTATCAAGGGATATGGATGCTTGTTACGTTTTGCACAATCGATTTTTCTAGGAGGAAGAGCGTGAACATTCTGATTTTCGGCCCCAACGGTAGCGGTAAAGGTACGCAGGGTTCCCTGGTCAAAGAAAAATACGACCTGGATCACATTGAATCCGGTGCCATTTTCCGCAAGCACATTGGCGGCGGCACGGAACTGGGCCTCAAGGCCAAGGAATACATCGATAAGGGTGAGTTGGTCCCGGATGACATCACCATCCCCATGGTGCTGGACGTGCTCAAAAACGCAAGCCCTAATGGGTGGCTGTTGGACGGGTTCCCCCGCTCCATCGCGCAGGCGGAGAAGCTCTGGGATGCTTTGCAGAAGGATGGCGTCAAGCTCGACTACGTGATCGAGATCCTGTTGCCGCGCCAGGTGGCTGCCGCCCGCATCATGGGCCGCCGCCTCTGCGCCAACGATCCCAACCATCCCAATAACGTCGGTATCCCGGCCATCGCTCCTAAGGACGGAAAGTGCCGTGTTTGCGGTGGCGAGCTTTCTGAGCGCGCCGATGACGTGGACGAAGAGGCCATTAACAAGCGCCACGACATCTACTACAACGATGAAACCGGCACCCTGGCCGCTGCCTACTTCTACAAGAACAAGGCCGCCGATGCCGGCTTCACGTACATTGAACTGGACGGCGAAGGAACGATTGACGAAATCAAGCAGACCCTGTTGGGCCAGCTCTCTTAGTCTCCGGCTTCGTTTCAAAAAAAGACAGCCCGTGGGAGTTCGCTCTCACGGGCTGTTTGCATCATGGGTTCCATTTTGACACGGTTTCCATAAGCAGGCTATACAATGCCAGCATGGAATAAAGTGAGGCTGCAGCATGTCACAAATCGAGGCACAAGGCATACCCAAAGCCCAGACCGGGCTATCGCGCCGAATCAACTACATTCGCGGTCTCGCAGTGTTTGCCGTGGCGATTGGGCATTTTTCTTCGCGCTTTATGGAACATTCGATCCCGACGCATCCGGGCTATTTGATCGCTTTCTTTTTTATTGTCTCCGGTTACGGAATTTACCATTCCCTTAACAACCGTCTTGCAAACAATGGCATCGGCCACGGACTGATCAGCTTCTTTGGCAAACGAGCACTTCGGCTTTTTCCATTATATTGGCTTTGGCTCATATTGAATCTTTTGTTTGATCCAGGGGTAACCTTGCAGAATTTGCAGCTATCGCAAATTCTTTTGCTGCAATTTCATGACCCAGCTTACCACTGGTTTTTACCTGCGATTGTCATGTGTTATATTGCGGCACCAATCTTATTTTGGCTTTTGCAATTATTAGAGAAACATTTCCTATTCTTTTCAATTGGAAGTGTTATGGCTCTCAATATTGCATTTTCTTTCCTGGATGTTCCTAAGATTCGCTGTTGGATGTATCTTTTTGTCTATTGTGGGCATATCTTTCTTTTTGCTTTTGGCATGTACTACGCTAAAGTGTTGTACTATCGACAATGGCGCCGATCCACTCCGCTTTTTGTGATTTCCTGCTTCTGCTTTGCAGCACTTTGCATCATTGCCCGACTGACACAAGCGGCAGCTACAACTGTACCAAAACTGCAAACGTTGCCCCCGATTTGGGAAATCGCGATCCCGATAGGATTGTATGCCATGCTTTTCCTTGTTGCGGTGCTTTTCTTCCAGCATGATTGGAAACTTCCGCTTGCATCGATCTTCTGCTTTATGGGTAAAATCTCCTTGGCCATCTACATTTATGAAGGGATGTATACCACGGCGTTGAGTCGGGTTTCATTATTTTCAGGAACATCTGACATCAATATCCTTCCCTATCTTCTGCTTTTCCCGATTTTTGTCGTAGGATGCTTTGTGTTAGAACGCGCCGCAGCCCCTCGTGTCTTCTCTTCATTTTGGAACCGCTTGGTCCATCACTGATATATTATCTTTTTCCCAATACGATATAAAAAAGCCGCTCCACACCCGAAGGTGCAGAGCGGCTCTATTGTTACTCAGTAAACGGTTACGCGGCTGCTTCCTTTGGGGCATCCGCTGGCATAGTCGGTCCGAAGCCAAGCAGAACCGGGCTGGCCACGAAGACCGAGGAATAGGTTCCCACAAAAATGCCGACAAGCAGTGCCAGCGCAAAATCGTGGATAGCGCCTCCACCGAAAATGAACAACGCGGCCACAACCAACAACGTGGTACCAGATGTCAGAATGGTTCGTGACAAGGTCTGGTTCACGCTGATGTTGATGATGTCCTTGAGGTGTTCGTCGCTCTGGCCTTTGATGTTTTCACGGATACGGTCAAAGACGATGATGGTGTCGTTGAGAGAGTATCCAATAATGGTCAACAAAGCCGCGATGATGGTCAAATCGAACTCTTTGTCGAGCAAGGAGAAAACACCCACGGTGATCATGACGTCATGTAGAAGCGCGGCAACGGCTCCCAATGCGTAATTGAGCTTCAAGTACCAACAAAGACCAAGAGTAATGGCCAGGGCGCCGAAGATCAGGAAGGTGATGGACAGACCGAGGAACTGAAGCGCTGTAATACCGGCGAAGAGTCCCCCAGCCATGATCGCGGCGGCCATCCATCGTTGTTCAAAGCGTCCGGAAATATAGATCGCAATGAGCAAAACCGCATAAAACAGAGCTTCCAGAGCTTTTGTGCGCAGGTCGTCGGATACTTTCGGTCCCACCATCTCCGTGCGGCGAACTTCCACTTCGGCACCATTGAAGGCTGATGAGACATTCTCCATAACTTGGTTGCGCACCACTTCCGTATCCACATCGGATGCCGACGTGCGAATCAGGAATTCGTTTTTTTCATTCAGGATTTCCTGGACCACAAGGCCAGGCAATTCCACGGCCTTCATGGCGTCCTGCACGTCTCGCACATCCAGGTGCTCCTCGGCGTGTACTTTGGCCTGAATGATGATGCCCCCGGCAAAGTCGATGCCGTAGCGAGGGCCGCCCTTTCCAACCAGGGAGACGATGCCCACGGCGATAACCAGAGCGGAAATCAGGAACGCTATGCGGCGAAACCCGATAAAGTCGATCCTGGTGTTCGGTTTGATGATTTGCAGTCCCATATTGTGCCTCCCTTAAATGCTGATCTTGGCCTGGGAACCCTTGTTCCGCGTGTAGATGTCGAAAAAGACGCGGGAAACGAAGATGGCCGTGAACATGGAGGTGATGATACCGAGCGTCAGAGTCACGGCAAAACCGCGAATGGGACCGGTACCGAATTGATATAAGATGATGGCAGCGATAACCGTGGTCACGTTGGCGTCCAAAATGGTCAACGTAGCTCGCCCAAATCCTTCCTGAACAGCGGCCTTAGGTGTAAGTCCGCGACGCAACTCTTCACGTATGCGCTCGAAGATGATCACGTTGGCGTCCACAGCCATACCGATGGTCAGGATAATACCGGCAATGCCCGGCAAGGTCAGGGTGGCCCCGAAAGCGGCGAGTCCCGCCATGATCAAAACCAGGTTGAGCAACAACACCGTGTCCGCAAACACACCGGCCATTCCATAGTAGATGACCATGAATATGATCACCAGGGAGAGACCGATCACGGCAGCGTTGATGCCCTTATCAATGGACTCCTGTCCGAGAGACGGACCGATGGTGGACTCGGCAACCTTTTCAACGGGCGCGGGCAACGCGTCTTTAAGCACCGTGACCAAATCCTTGGCCTTTTGCACGGTAAAGTTGCCGCTGATGCTGGCCCTGCCGCCGCCGATGCGTTCATTGATTACCGGAGCTGAATAGACTTTTCCATCCAAGATAATGGCGAGACGCTTGTTCACGTTTGCCGCGGTAACTTGTTCAAAGATGGTGGCGCCGCGTCCGTCAAGCTCCAGCAAGACGTAGGGACGGTTGTTGCGATCAAAGTTCGGTGCGGCGTCAGCGATGTACTCGCCGGTAAGCACCGGGTTTTTCCGCAGTACGATGGGAGCGCCGGGATCGTCTTGAACAAAGGCGACTTCGTATTCGAGTGGGTTGTTTCGGGCCTGCTCCACGCTCACGCCTGAGGCCTCGATCTTAAACTCAAGCTGTCCCATCTGCGTGATGACGCTGATAGCCTGCTCCGCGTCTTCCATACCGGGCAACTGAATCTGAATCCGGTTGCCTTCCTGCTGGCGAATGTCCGGTTCAACAACTCCCCGACGGTCGATTCGGTTCCGAACGATGTCCACGGTTTGCCGCATGGTTTCCTGCTTGAAACGATCCAGGTAGTTTTGGGAAACACGCAGGGAGTAGCTCACCCCGCCTGAGGACAGGGGAGTGATGGTGGGGGTGAATACGGAGAAATTTTCCTCCAACAAGGCGTCGAAGGTGTCCTGATGTGAGGTGTCGTGCAGATTGACTTCGACGGAACGATCCTCAAGCACCTTGGGATTCAGGAATCCCACACCACGTTCTTCGGCGTAATCCTTAAGCTCTTGAGCCAATCTGCCCAGTTTGGTTTCTACGGCCTTATCCATATCTACTTCAAGGGTCAGAAAGATGCCGCCCTTGAGATCCAGGCCCAGGTTAATGGCGTCGTTGGGCAAAAATTTATCCATTGCGGAGCCTTTGACGCCGGGAAGCGAAGGCAAAGCAAGGTAGACGCCCAGAACAACGACCGCCACAGTCAGGACGATTTTCCAGCGCAGAATCGAATTCATTGAGAGTTTCCTTGGCGAGGGTTCTCACATGCGTAAAGACGCATAAAAGGCAAGTGCGACCGGAGGACGGTAAGCCCGACGCAGCCGCATGCTTGCCCTTTCGTCAATCGTGAAGGCCGCAGACGTATTACTTGGTGTCGGACGGTCCGGCGATGTATCCCCGATTGAGTTTGACTTCAACATTTTCGGAGAGTTCCACGGTCAGGACATCTTGATCGATGGCCTTGATGCGACCGTAAAAGCCGCCGCCGGTCATGACTTTGTCGCCAACTTTCAAAGCCGCGAGCATTTCTTTATGCTGCTTGGCTTTTTTCTGCTGCGGACGGATGAGCAGAAAATAGAAAATGGCGAACATGAGAATGAGCATAGGCAAAGGCCCGGCGAGCAGGCCCGCGATTCCGTCCGGGGCAGCGGCCTGGCCGCCCGGCTGGGCGCCCATGGCGTGAGCGATGGAAGTGAACATGATTCCTCCTGAAATCGGTGCGTCTTAGGTCGGCACATACATATTGCCGTAGGGACGATGCGAAAACGGACGGATCTTTGTAAAGGACTCGTCGAGAATGGCCTCGGGGTCCAAGTCCAGTTCCGTCGCATAGTCCCGCACAAGTTCCCGAATGGTTTCCAGGTCTTCGGCATTGACCGGCTGCGCACGCAATCCCGGCCCAAGCTGATGCTCCGGCACGGTGCCGCGTACGAAAATAACGCCGCCATGCATACCGGTTCCAAGACCTCGTCCCGTAATCGGCGCATCTGGCTTATCAGAAAACATCCCGAGAAGCAAAATAATTCCACCGGCCATATATTCCCCGAGGAAATCCCCGGCCTTGCCGCCAACAACAATAACGGGCCGTCTGTCGAGGTAGGACTTCATGTGAATTCCCACGCGGTAGCCAACATCGGTACGGATATAAATCTTACCGCCTCGCATGGCGTAGCCCACAACGTCGCCACCCATGCCGTCCACCACAATTTTACCGTCATCCATGGTGTTGCCGACACCATCCTGAACGTTGCCGTTCACCCTGATGACGGACCCACGGGTGAAAGCGGCTAGATCCTGCCCCGGGAGGCCGTTGATGACAAAATGGAACTCCCCTTCAAGCCCAGTGGCGATGTAGCGATGCCCATTGACGTTGTCGAGCTGGAACCTGGTGACGCCCTGGCGGATCAGTTCCCGAATCTGCTCGTTGAACTCCCGATAGTAGATGTCCGCGGCATCCAATACCGCGACGTCGTCCTTGATTACATTCATTTAGGCCTCCAAATCGACGATCACCGGCTCCCCGGCCTTGGGCATCCAGACTCTGTCCAGTTCAGGACTCACCTTTCGCACAGCAGACTCTTCGCTGGACATGAACACCTGGTCGCCTTTTTCCGCAACCAGCAGCGGACGCAATTTAATTCGGTCGTTGAGCCCCCATAACCCTTTACTGTTGCCAACCAGGATGGCGAATGGTCCGTTCAACATTCCGGATCCATAGGTCATGCGCAGTGCGGAATACACATCCTGCTCGGACTTGGGCATGCGTTCAATTTCATCCCAAAAGGGCGGAGCAAAAACCTTGCTTGCCATGCGTCGGGACAACCCGTGTTTGCGCACCAACAGATCCAGTTCATAGGCAACGACCTCGGTGTCGGTCATCATGGTGCAAAGATAGTCGTTTTCGCATAACCAACGCCGGTTGATGCCGTAGGAACTGATTTCCCCGTTGTGCACGATGGACCAGTCCAAAAGCGTGAAGGGATGCGCTCCGCCCCACCAGCCCGGCGTGTTCGTCGGGAATCGGTTGTGGGCGGTCCACAGGTAGGCGGAATATTCGTCTACACGGAAGAATTCCGCAATGTCTTCAGGGTAGCCAACGCCTTTGAAGGCTCCCATGTTTTTTCCGCTGGAAAAAATATAGGCACCTGCGACCGTGGTATTAATTTTCATCACCAGGGCAACCACGTAGTCCTCCTCGGGAAGCCCCCGGCAATCCTGGGGACAGTCGGCCCGTGGAGTGGCAAAAAATCGCCATACAGTGGGTGGATCAGTAATCACCGGTGTTTGGCGGGTCGGGATTGGTTCATCATGTTCGACGTCGAAATAGGCAAAAATTATTTCTCTCGCCTTATCAAGCGCTTGTTTGTGGTCGCACATGAGATGCAACGCGTATTCTTCCGCATGCTCCGGGTAAATGCCGTAAGCGGCGAACCCACCACCAAGACCGTTTCCCCGGTCATGCATGCAGGCCATGCCGTCGATGGGTACCTGTCCGGGGATCAAGCCACGCTTGGTGTCGATGACCCCGAAGACCCCGCAACCGGAAATATCCTTTTGAAAATCGTAATAGCGTTCTGGCGCTTTCATTGTTCCTCCTGATAAGCGGGGCTAATCCTTGTCGACCCAGTTGGGATTCCAGGTATCGTCAAAGAAACGGTCAGGCCACATGAGCACGTCGGGTTGCCCCTGTGCCAGCCCCTGCCGCATCTCCGGAGTAATGTTGATCTGGAATTTGATGAAGGACGTGTATAGCCCGGCCTGGTCGATATCCCCCACCAGCACGTACCCCACAAGTCGATTCTCATGGAACACAAGCTTACGGTAGGCTTGCTTGCGTTCGTCGAGCATGGCCTCGACTTCGTACCCTGTGTCATCGTCGGGGGGATTCACTGTGCCAACGGAAATCGTGGGCAACCCGTAAAAACTGATGGAGTTCATGGCCAATCCGCCGATATAGGGCGTTTCTTTCTCGGCCATATTTTTTCCCGCACAGTAGCCTTGATTGTAGGCATTGGTCCAAATCGGCACAACGCGGTTTTCGTCGTGAAGCAGATCCCGGGCCTGGGCCACGTCTCCGGCGGAAAAAACGTCCGCATCACTGGTCCGCATCAGATCGTCCACCACGATACCGCGATCCACGTTGAGTCCTGCAGCTTCAGCAAGCTCCGTATTAGGAACAACACCGATGGCAATCACCACAATTTCCGTAGGAATATACGTACCGTCGGTACATCTTACGCCGCAAACGCGCCCCGATGCATCACGATCGATCTGTTTTGCCGTGACTCCGCAATGGACGGACAAGCCGACTTCATCCAGGCGCCGCGCCGCAAGCCGGGCGGCATTGGCATCGAACGCCAACGAAAGAATACGTGGCGACAACTCCAGAATGGAAACCTCGACCCCTCTGTCAAACAAGGATTCCGCGGCCTTGAGTCCGATAAGTCCACCGCCGACAACGACGGCTTTTTGCACGTCCTTGGCCATGCCGATCAATGTCTGCGCATGGTCCAGATTGGTGAAGTTATAGACATCCGGTCCGTCACCACCGGGGATAGGCGGAGTGAACGGCTTGCCGCCCGTTGCAACGAGCAGACGATCATATTCAATGTTTTCCCCGGCATCGGTGCTAATCCGTTTTTTCTTTGCGTCAATGCCCGTTACAGTGGTGCCCAAGCGCAGTTGCACTTTATTTTTGCGGTAGAATTCTTCCGGTCGCAACGCCAGCTGTTCCCGATTAATTTTTCCGGCTAAGAGATAGGAGATCAGCGGCCGGCCGTAGGGGGCGGACTGTTCGCTCCCGACAGCAACAATCTCGGATTCTCGATCATGCTTACGGATTCCCTCGATGGCCCCAATGGTGGCCACGCCATTTCCAATGAGTACATATTTCATGTTGCCCTCTTGCGTGCGTTCGATGGATTCGGCGAATTAGTCGTCGCGGTCTTCGTATTTCAAAGCCTGGTTCGGACAGGCCTGCACACACGCCGGTCCCTCTTCCCTGCCGTGACACAAATCGCATTTCACGATTTTATTTTCCGCGGGGTGACGGCGAATAGCCCCATACGGGCAAGCCATAAGGCAAGACCAGCAACCCACGCATTTTTCACGGTCGTAAACGGTTTCGCCGGTTTCCGGATCCTTGTGCAACGCCCCGGAAATGCAAGCGGCAACGCAGGAGGGATCGTCGCAATGCCGGCAGCTGATCGCCACACACTCCGATCCCTTCTGGAATATTTTTTTGCACGGGGAAAGCCCGTCATCCGGACGTTCCTCAGTATACGCAATGATGAGATCGCCGGATTTGGAATGGGCCGTGATGCAGGCCAGCTCACACAGATGGCAGCCGATACAATATTCCCTGTTCGGGTAAACGCGCTTCATACTCGTGCCTACCTTCCGGCGTGCTTGACGCCGAGGATGTCCAGTTCCGTTTCACTCAGGCCGACCCCGCGAAGCTTGTCACGGTTTCCACGCAGGCTTTCGATGGAATTGAGTCCCATGCCGCCCAGCATCTCCTGAATTTCATGACTCCAGGCCTGTACCAGATTTACCAGCTTGCCGGAGGCTACATCGGGATTCTGGCGTTTGGAAAGTCGCGGGTCGTTGGTTGCGATGCCCCAAGGACACTTCCCTGTGTAACAACGACCGCATAATGTACACCCCACAGAAAGCAGGGTGGCTGTTCCGATGTATACAGCGTCGGCTCCAAGAGCGATGGCCTTGACCACGTCCGCAGAGCAACGGATACCACCAGCCGCCACCACGGAGGCTTTGTGTCGGATACCTTCGTCCCGTAGGCGTTGATCCACCGAGGCCAGTGCCAATTCAATGGGGATGCCTACATTATCTCGAATCATGGCGGGAGCGGCACCGGTGCCGCCTCGCATGCCATCCACGGTGATGATGTCGGCTCCGGCGCGGACAACTCCCGACGCAATGGCCGCGACATTGTGCACGGCTGCAATCTTCACGGAAACCGGAACCTTGTATTCGCTGGCCTCCTTGAGCGCAAAAATAAGCTGGAGCAAATCCTCAATGGAATAAATGTCGTGGTGTGGTGCCGGGCTGATCGCATCCGATCCAATGGGAATCATGCGCGTTTCAGAGACCTTATCGTTGATCTTTTCGCCCGGCAGATGGCCACCGATACCCGGTTTGGCTCCCTGGCCGATCTTGATTTCAATGCCGCATCCGGCGTTGAGATAATCCCGGTGAACACCAAAACGTCCCGAAGCAACCTGCACGATGGTGTGCTGACCATACTTGAAAAGAGAACGATGCAGTCCGCCTTCTCCGGTATTGTAGGCAGTCTTTAATTCCGTGGCGGCCCGAGCCATGGCCCGATGCAAATTGAAATTGATGGCGCCGAAGCTCATGGCCGCAAACATGATGGGGGTGTCCAGCTTGATCTGGGGAGCCAGCTTGGTTTTCAAAACCGGCTTGCCTTCGGCATCGTTGCCCAGTTCCACTTTGTCAGGCTTGGCACCAAGAAACGTACGCAGCTCCATTGGCTCGCGCAGCGGGTCGATGGAAGGGTTGGTCACCTGGCTGGCATCCAACAACAGCCGATCCCAGTAGACAGGGATATCCACGGGACTTCCCATGCCTGCCAGAAGCACGCCACCGGTGTCGGCCTGTTTGTAAATGTTTTGCAAAAACACTGGTCGCCAGTTGGCGTTGGGGCGAAATTCAGAACGGTTCCGGCGGATGGTCAAGGCCGCAGTGGGACAAAGCGCTTCGCAGCGATGGCAACCGATGCATTTGCTGTTGTCGTGCATGACCTTTTGCCGGTTTTCATCCCAATAATGCGCCTCGTAGGAACATTGCCGGACACAGACCTTGCAATTGATGCAACGATCCTTGTCCCTGTCGATGACGAATTCATGATAATTTTTGTTGATCGGCTGAAACAGCACTTTGAACACCTCGTTGGGGATGTTTGGAGGTTGCTGTGGGTGACGAATCACCTGCTGTATACCCCATTTTGATCAGGACGGCAAAAAAACCACAATTCTCCCCCCACGTCAACACTGTTTTTTTGACAAAAATGTGATCAAGACTGTTTGGAAGCTTTTTTTTTGACCTCATTTCTTTGGAATTGTAAAATGCCATTATCAATCAGGTGAGATCCCCTTGTGGAATCCCACCTGCCCCCCCAAAAAAAATGAGAGGTAATCGACTGAGATGAAGAAAGAAACAGCAAAGCTGGCATCAAAGGATGCCAAAGGCACGCACAGCGTTTGACGAGAATGACGTGCTCACGCCCACCGAATTAAGCCAAGGCTATGCGGATCAGGCAAAAGTGGATGGCTGGGCATTATTCTGACCGTAAAACCGAATCGCCCCGGATCCCTGGGTTGAATTTCACAACGATACAACCGCCAGCCGTCATCCATGCCCTGATTTTCGTACATTTCCGTGGTCTTTCGAAACGAAAACTCGCCGTCCTTGTCCAACAATCCATGATATGCCTCCACCCGCACATCCGCCGGGGAGACACCATTGAGTTGCACTTCGGCCCAAACCGTAATCGGCTCTCCAACATAAACGCGTTCCGTGGCCTCGGCCCGCACATTGCGTATGGCCAGACCGCCCCACTGCGTCATCAGATTCATGCGCCAGGAGGCCAACTCTTTTGCTGGTCCAAACGCGTCCCGCGCAAGGGCAACCCCGCTGTTATACGCAGGAGAATAGGCATGTTCGGCATAATCCTCGACCATTCGGTGCGCATTGAAAAACGGTCCCAGTTCCCCGATGCCTTTTTTCATTTTATGGATCCAGCTTCGCGGCAGATTCCCATGACCACGATCATAGAAATCCGGAACCACATCACTCTCCAACACCGTGTACAGTGTCTGGCTTTCAACGAAATCCTGATATGCGTGGTCCTCGTATTCCTCTCCCATGCCGATGGAGAAGCCCACCGAATTGTCGGGCTGAAAAGCCTCATCCCACCAGCCGTCCAATGTGGAAAGCTGGAGCACGCCATTGGCCATGGCCTTCATCCCGCTCGTGCCGCAGGCCTCCAAAGGGCGGCGCGGCGTGTTCAGCCAAACATCGCACCCCTGGACCATGTGCATGGCGATTTTCATGTCGTAATCTTCTAAAAACACCAGGGAGTATCTGGTTTCTTTCCGACGGCATAATTCAATGAGCTTTTGAATGAGTCGTTTTCCGTCGTTGTCGGCTGGGTGGGCCTTGCCCGCAAAAATAAACTGTACGGGACGTTGACGGTTTGACAGAAGCCGCAACAACCGCTCCTCGTCCAAAAGCAAAATGTTGGCTCTTTTATATGTAGCAAAACGCCGGGCAAACCCGATGGTCAGAGCACGAGGATCCAACACCTCATCAGCGGCCTGCAATTCCCTGGCTCTGGCTCCTTTTTCCAGAAGCTGCCGACGCAGACGTTTGCGAACGAAGTCCACCAAGCGCTCCCGCATTCGCTCGTGCGTGCGCCACAACTCAGCATCAGGAATGGTATCCGCATTGTTCCATACGCGTGTACAGTCCGGATCTTCTCGCCAATTGGAACCAAGATATCGGTCATAAACGAGGGCCATATCTGGGGCCACCCAGGTCGGCATATGCACACCGTTCGTTATGGCCCCGATGGGAACATCCTCCACTGGAAATTGAGGCCAGACTCGTTTCCACATCTTGCGGGAGACCTTGCCGTGCAGCCGGCTGACTCCGTTGTTGAACCGTGAAAGCCGCAACGCCAGCACCGTCATACAAAACGCTTCCTGGTCGTTGCGGGGATCCTCTCTCCCAAGTGCCAAAAACACTTTGAATGACAGTCCCATGTCCCGGGCGTACGGCTCAAAATAGCGGGCCATAAGCTCCGGTGGGAAGCGGTCGTTCCCTGCCGGAACCGGAGTATGTGTGGTGAATACGCTTGTGGAAGCGGCCATTTCCTGCGCGGCTTCAAAGCTGAGACCATGTTCCCGCATAAAAATACGAATCCGTTCGAGAGCTGCGAACGCGGAGTGTCCTTCGTTCATATGGACGACGGTCGGCGGCAGGCCAAGCCGATGCATAAGACGAACTCCGCCAACACCAAGCAACATCTCCTGACACAGGCGCATTTCAAGATCTCCGCCGTAGAGTCTGGAGGTTATGGCCCGAAGCTCCGGCGGATTCTCAGGGATATTGGCATCCAGCAGGTAAAGGGAGATACGCCCGACCCGACAAAGCCATGCCTGGGCGAGCAGACGTTGACCAGCCAGATCCACATCCACGGTGATTCGATTCCCTTTCTCGTCCTTTACCGGCTGAAGCGGCAACTCCTCAAAATCATAATCTGGATATCGCTCCTGTTGCCAGCCGTCCGGCGTCATATACTGCCGGAAATATCCTTCCCTATAGCAGAGACCCACCCCGTTCAGGGGCAGGTTCAGATCCGATGCGGACTTCAGATGGTCGCCCGCTAAAATGCCCAACCCGCCGGAATAGATGGGCAGGCATGTGGCAATACCATATTCCAGACTAAAATACGTCACGGCCGGACGCGCATCGTCCATGTCGGGCAAACTGGTGCTGTTGCCCGCCTTGCTGACGTAGTGGCGGAGAGAGGCCAACGCCTCCTGGAGACGCTGAAGAAAAAAGTCATCTTCGCTCAATTCCACCAATATCTTCTGGGGCAGACGGTGGAGGAAAATGACGGGATTTTCACGGCATTCTTCCCACAGGGAAGGATGCATGGTGGCGAAAAGAGATGATATTTCACTATTCCAGGCAAACCAGCAATTATACGCCAACTCCCAAAGGCCGAAAAGGGAGTCGGGAAGTCGGGGTACGGCACTAAATGTTTTCAACGGACGCATGGGACACTCCTTGCGTGATGGATTTTTCTTTTCTTATTCGTCTATCGACAGCGGAACGAAAGCGCAATACGCTTCGACAGGCAATCACGGTTTGACACCAGGACGCTTTCGGTTCATTTACAACCGTCAGTATCATGAAGGAGCATAAATGACCCAGGATTTCACGACCCCAATAGACGTCAAAATTCATTTTACCCACCCTGTCTGGCAGAAACAAGAACTCGCTTACGGAACAATCCATTCCGCCGGACTTGATCTGCGAGCCTGTTTCGACGAGTCCGAAAAACACCTTGCCCCGGGGGAACGCCTGGCCATCAGCACGGGAATCCGCATGGAAATTTCAGAACCGGGTTGGGCCGGATTTATTTTTTCCAGAAGCGGACTCGGCACTAAGCAGGGACTCACCGTAAGCCAGGGAGTCGGTGTTATTGATCCCGATTACCGTGGCGAAATCATCGTCTCCCTCCTGAACACCTCCGGGGAGCGACGAGTTGTGGCGCGCGGACAACGCATCGCTCAACTGGTGCTGCTGCCCGTGCGCCAAGCCCGCATCCTGCCCGTGGACGAACTTTCGGACACGGACCGTGGTGCGGGTGGATTCGGTCATACCGGTACCTTCTGAACAACACTTCGCACGGAGGATCATTCTATCATGTCGTCGACCTATCAGGAATGGGTGCAACGGGAACAAAACAGCATCATGCACACCTATGGCCGGTATCCCTTGGCCGTTGCCAAAAGCGCGGGATGCCGACTCTACGACCCCGAGGGGCGTGAATATATCGACCTGCTCGCTGGCATCGCTGTAAATGGACTGGGCCACTGCAATGCCCGTCTGCAGGAAGCCATGCTGAAACAGGCCGCCACACTGGGGCATATTTCGAACCTTTTTTATCAAGAGCCACAAATCCTGCTGGCTGAAGCACTGCTGGAAACCTGTCATGCGGACAAGGTCTTTTTTTGCAATTCCGGTGCAGAAGCCAATGAAGGCGCCATCAAGTTGGCGCGACGGTATATGCACCATATTCGCCATGCCGACGCCCATGAAATCATCACCCTGGAAGGCTCCTTTCATGGCCGTACCCTTGCGACCCTAACGGCCACGGGGCAGGAAGGAAAAATTAAGGACGGTTTCGGCCCACTGCCGGAAGGATTCCGGACCATTCCCTTCAACGACGCTCAGGCGCTTCGCGATGCCATCTCCCCGGCTACCGCCGCCGTCATGGTCGAAGTCGTTCAGGGAGAAGGCGGTGTCCGTCCTCTGGCTCCGGAATTTTTGGAAACACTCAAGACCCTGCGAGAACATCAGAACTTCCTGCTTATCGTGGATGAAGTGCAGACGGGATTGTGCCGTACGGGACGGTTTTGGGCGCATCAAAAATTCAATTTGCGGCCCGATATCTTCACAACGGCCAAAGCGTTGGCAAACGGCCTGCCCATGGGAGCGGTCCTGGCTTCCGACGAGGTCGCTCGTGGGTTCGAACCCGGCAGCCATGCCACCACGTTCGGTGGGGGACCGGTGGTTGCCGCCGTTGCAAATGAAGTCGTAAAAATTATGCGGGAAGAACGTCTGGACGAACGGGCCAGGGAAGTGGGAGAATTGGCAGTGCATCATCTCAGCGATGTGGCTGACCGACATCCCGATTCTATTGTATCCATTCGTGGACAGGGACTGATGATCGGTGTGGAGTTGGCCTTTCCCGGTCAGGAAGTATGGAAGGCTCTGCTCGACAGGGGATTCATTCTGAACCTGACACAGGGCAATGTCTTGCGCCTGCTTCCGCCCTTGATCATCGAAGAACAGGACTTGGCGCTTTTTGCCTCAGCGCTTGATGATGTTCTGAACGCTTTGTAGCCCACTATCTTCGGGACGGCACCGCAATACCACTTCCGGTGCCGTCCCGGACTGGGCTTTATCAGCCTGCATTGACCAAAAGCCACGGACCCGGCTATGGTGCGGACCAGTTAGAGAGAAGTCCGTGCCGAGCATTAAGTCCACACGAAACAACGAACCGTTTCCCTTGGACCGCCTCGCCTGTCAGGATGGCGTGGAACCCGTTTTTCCCCTATATGCATCAAACGGATCCTCATGCCTCGTATTCTGAAAGAAACACGCCTGGGTAGCGACCCTTCCTCAGGCTGCATACACAGGAAAACGCTCCACCATCTACACCAAGACCTGATCTGCTGTTCAGGTCGCAACTCCAATTGAAGATGACCATCATGCTCTACCAAGTACAATTTACGGTTCCCTCCCGCGAAGAGATTGATACCACCGAAGATGTGGCTGCTTTTCTGTCCGAACGGACCGGAGCAGGCTGGGAGGAGGAGGAGACCCCCGAAGGGGTCCGCTGTCGGGTATTTTTTGAAACGCCTGCCAAGGCCGATGCTGTAGCCGCACAAGCCCGGCAACGCTGGCCGGAATCCGAACCTACAGTAGAAGAACGCGTTCCAGAAAACTGGGCCATGGGGTGGATGGATTTTTTTGTTCCCGTTGCCTGCGGTGAACGCTTTGAAGTGTTGCCCCCCTGGCTTAAGGACAAGGCCTCGCCCGACATGACGCCCATCATCATTGAACCCAAAATGGCGTTCGGCACCGGGCATCATGCGACCACGTCCTTGTGCCTGGCTGCATTGTCGGATCTCTTTGGGTCCGATGCCCCCCAGCCCGGCAATTTTTTGGATTTGGGTACAGGGTCCGGCATTCTCTCCATTGGCCTGGCCATGCTGGGACGGAACGGGAAAGGACTGGACATAGATCCCGACGCGGTCGCCTGCGCCAGAGAAAACGTGGAAACCAACGGTATGGCCGAACATATCGAACTGGCCACCGGGAGTCTGGAGTTGTTGGAGGATGACGAACAATTCGAAGTTGTTGTCGCCAACATCCTTTCCGGCCCACTCATTGAGATGGCTCCACGGTTGCGCCGTACCGTGGCCCCCGGCGGAAGCCTAATTCTTTCCGGAATTCTGGAAGAACAGGGGCAGGCCGTTGTGGACGCTTATATGGCCTGCGGTCTCGGTGAACCGGAACGTCGGGTTCAGGGGGAATGGGTGGCTCTGATCTGGACGGAGGCTTAATCCGTGCGCCCGGGGCGGACCCTTGCAGACATGTATCAAACCATGCTGGACCGGCTCGGCCCCAGTGGCTGGTGGCCCGCACGAACACCTTTTGAAGTTGCCGTGGGGACCATCCTGGCACAAAATACCAACTGGTCCAACGCAGCAAAAGCCATTGGCAACCTTCGATCCGCCGACCTGCTGTCCCCGACCGAACTTTGCAAACTTTCCAAAGATCAACTGGAGATATTGATACGCCCTTCAGGGTACTATCGTATGAAAGCCGCCCGACTCATGGCTCTACTCGACTTTCTGGATACGCATTCTCAAGGGGAACCCGACGAACAACTGAGTGCTTTGCGAAAATACTCCTGGATGGATCTCCGCCCGTTGCTCCTCTCCATTAAAGGAGTGGGACCGGAAACCGCGGACTCGATTTTGTGTTACGCGCTGGAACACCCCGTGTTCGTCGTCGATGCCTACACGGCTCGCATCGCGCAACGGCATGGATTGATTCATGAGGAGGCCGACTATCATGAACTCCAGGCTCTTTTCATGGATTCCCTTCACCTAGACTTCAAGCTATGCAATGAATTTCATGCCCTTTTGGTCAGGGTAGGCAATGGCTGGTGCGCAAAAAAGGCACCTCACTGTTCAGGCTGCCCCCTGGAATCATTTTTGGAGTGAATAATGCGTTGCTGCCTGTTCCTTGTACCCTTTTGCCTTTTGCTGTGCATAGCCGTCCCGGTTTCGGCCCAGGATCTCCAAGAGGCTTTGGAACAGAACCGGGAACAGGCCGGAGAACGCCAGGAATCGCTCCAGGAACTGAAAAGCCAGGAGCATGCTCTAGGGCAGGATCTTCAACAGACAGAGCAGGAAATCAAAATGTTGGCTCAAGAGGTTGCCCAACGACAAGACGCTCTTGATTCCCTGCGGACCCGCGAAGAGGAACTGCGCGCGGAATATTTTCGTCTGCAGGCCCGGCGCAAGGCCATCGGGAAGGATTTAGTACGATTGGTACGCGGTATTTGGCCTGTCCATATGCGCAATCTGCGGAATCGTTTTTCCGGAATTACCTCCTGGGAAGAAGCGGATCGCCGTTTCCAATGGCTGGCTGCGGTCTATCGCCGTGTTTTGTCCGTATTTGCCCAAGCGGTTCAAGCAACCCGCGAGCGGGCTGAAAACCTTGCCCGGCAGCAGACGTTGAGCATCAAGGCCGAAGCTCGGCTGGCTGAAGTGAACCAAAGCAAGGACCAATTGCTCCGTAAACGACTGCAGCTCCGTTCCATTCTACAACGTGTACGCGGCAAACGGCACAACCTGGAAGAAGAGTTACGCTCCATCCTGGCCACCATCAAGGAACTGAACTATCGCCTCAAAAGCCAAAAAACCAAACGGTTTGCCGAGAATAAAGGTTTTCTGCCCTGGCCTGTGCATGGCGCCGTAACGGTTTCCTTCGAACCCGGCGCATCCCCGCCCCACCGAGGAATCGGCATACGCACCGACCCGGGAGAGGAAATCCGTTCCGTATTTTGGGGGAAAGTGGTACACAATGACGTATTGCGCGGCTTTGGCCGCGTAGTCATCGTATACCACGGCCACGACTATTACAGTCTCTATGCCTTTTTAGGCACGAGTATGGTTCAAGTGGGACAGGAAGTAGAAAAGGATGAGCCTTTGGGAACGGCAGGCGTTTATCCGGCCGTGCAAGGCTCCGGACTTTATTTCGAATTGCGTTTTGGTCAGAAACCCATTAACCCCGTTGTGTGGCTTTTTCCGGAGTAATCGAGTTTGGGTGTCCACCCCATACTCTCAAGCACCCCTTTCTTGGAGGATATTATGCGACTTGCCCTTTGGGTGTGTACCTTTCTGCTGATGTTCGGTCTGACCATTTCAAGCGGCCCTGCTGCCTCCAGCGCTGCGGAAACAAACCATCTGGACGCGCTCAAGCGTTTTAGTCAGGTATTGGACATCGTGGAAAGCTCCTATGTTGAAGACATCTCCCGCACACAGCTCATTGAAGACTCCATAAAAGGCATGCTTGAGCAGCTTGATCCGCACTCCGCATATCTGACTTCGGAAGAATTCAAGGAAATGCAAGAGAGCACCAGTGGACGTTTTTCTGGAATCGGCATTGAAATCAGCATGGACAATGGCCAACTCATCGTGGTTTCCCCCATTGAGGATACTCCCGCATACAAGGCGGGTCTGCTTGCCGGCGATTTTATTCTTGAAATCAATGGAGAATCCACGAAAGGCATGTCGCTCATGGATGCGGTGGACAGAATCCGAGGGAAAGAAGGAACCGACGTCAGCCTCACAGTGCTGCATCCCGAGGAAAACCGACCTGTGGAAGTGAATATCACGCGAGGCACCATCCCACTGATCAGCGTCAAAACCGAGGAACTTGACAGCGGCTATCTGTACATTCGTCTGACACGCTTTAATGAAACCACGACCGAAGACCTGCATTCCAAGATTGATGAATACCGGGCCGATCATGAAATCAAGGGCGTTGTTCTGGATCTGCGAAACAACCCCGGTGGATTGCTTGATCAAGCCATTCAGGTTTCCGACACTTTTCTGGACAAGGGCTTGCTGGTCTACATTCA
This sequence comes from Paucidesulfovibrio gracilis DSM 16080, assembly GCF_900167125.1. Classification (NCBI taxonomy): domain Bacteria; kingdom Pseudomonadati; phylum Thermodesulfobacteriota; class Desulfovibrionia; order Desulfovibrionales; family Desulfovibrionaceae; genus Paucidesulfovibrio; species Paucidesulfovibrio gracilis. The sequence continues at coordinate 325,273 of NZ_FUYC01000003.1, read as the reverse complement.
GGGCCGTGAAGGCCGAGGCCGCCGGGACTACATGGCCAAAGCCCAGTCCTCCGACATCACGGCTCCCATGGTTGTGTTGATCAACGCCGGTTCCGCATCCGCTTCAGAAATTGTGGCTGGAGCGCTCCAGGATCACAACCGCGCGCTTCTGCTGGGCGATCGCAGTTTCGGCAAAGGCTCGGTGCAGCAGATTGTGCCGTTGCCCGACGGATCCGGTATTAAATTAACCATGGCACTCTATTATACGCCCAGCGGTCGTTCTATCCAGGCGGAGGGCATTATGCCGGACCTTCGCATTCCATTCGTGGTTCCCCCCAAGGAAGATAAGGACACGGAAATGTTCCGCCGCATGACTCTGCGGGAGAAAGATTTGTCCGGCCACCTGGAAAATGCCAACGGTTCCAGCGAGTCCAGTGACAAGGACTCCAAGGAAAGCAAGGGGGCTGAAATGTTGCGTAAGGACAACCAGCTCCGTTTGGCCTTGGAAATCGTGCGCAGCCTGCCCAGGATTTCTGAGATCAACTAATCGACCGCTGACAACCGCAACGGCTCGACGCATCGCTTCATGTCACACGATCCCGACAAGAAAATCCCCCTCCGTGGGGAGGATTCCAACCAGGACTCCTCCCCGCGGAGAATGCGGTGGAAGTCTCTGGCAACAGGACTATTGCGGCCTGCCCCACTTATTACCCTTGGGCTGGCTCTCATCTTTCTTTTGCTGCTGCAAAGTGTTTGGAACGAGTCGCCAGACGCCGCCGTTCATTCCGCAAGACAAGGAATCGTGCGTACTCCGGTGATCTCTCAGGGTACGGAGATTTACCAGCCAGGCAGCATGGAGCACTATGTTCAAATTGCAGATTCCGCGTTGCTGGAAGTTTTGCGGGTGGCTGGCGCGCCCACGTCGGATATAGAATTTGAGGATGTCCAGTTTTTGTGCTGCAATGGCGATCCCTATACCCGTCAGGTTTTGCACCTGCCAGAGGCCGTTTCCGCGACACAGCTCAAAACATCGCTTGAAGCTGTTTTGCCGAACGACACGTTTTCCGTTTCGCTCGAAAGCCACGGTGCGGTGGTGATACGTATAGCAGGCGTGGAGACACACCGTTTCGTCGGCGCCCCTCCACCGTATCAACCCACGGTGCGCGGACCAAAGGTTGTGATCGTCATTGATGATATGGGAGAAAACATGCGGATTGCACGTGCGCTTGCCGCATTACCAGCCCCTGTGACCTTTGCGGTCTGGCCCGCTTCGTCGCACGCTGCCGAGGTGCGTGCGTTGGCCCGGCAGCACGACCTCGACATCCTGGTGCATCTGCCTATGGAACCCATTGGATACCCCGGAGACAATCCTGGTAAAAACGCATTGTTCACTTCCATGACTCGAGAATCCCTCGACAAAACCATCCGTTGGAATCTGGATCAGGTTCCCGAGGCCGTTGGTGTCAATAATCATATGGGATCGCGTTTTACCTCAGACCTCTCCGGAATGCGCTGCCTCATGGAGCAACTTAAGTCCAGACGACTTTTTTTCCTCGACAGCCGCACCACTTCCCGGTCTGCAGGCTATCGCGCCGCTCAGGAAAAGAACCTGCCTTTTTATGGTCGGGACGTGTTTCTTGACAACTCACTTGCTATTCAGGACATTTTGCTTCAACTCAAAAAAACGGAACGTCTTGCCCAACGCCAAGGCGTTGCCATCGCTATCGGGCACCCCCATGACCAGACGGTTCGGGCGTTGCAAGATTGGTTGCAGCATCGGGATCCCGGCGTATCCGTCGTTCGGCTGACATCGTTGTCCCCACAATAACCCGTCGTCTTTTTGACTCAAAAATTTTCATACCGCTTTTGTGCCCATTGCCATTCTTGCGCGGCATGGTGTAGGCTGAATAGACCCACGCATGATCCGTCCAAAATCGGCGCGTTTTTTGCTTGTTTTATAGGCAATGCCCCAAAACACGCCCAGGCCAACCCGGGATATTGTCCAAACGCATTGAGGATTACGGGCTATGAGCAAAATTCTTGAACAAGATGAAGTTGATGCGCTGCTGCGCGGACTTTCCGGGGGGGACGTAGAGACCGAGACCGACCTGCCGGAAGATGATTCCGGCGTTGTGTCTTTTGACCTTGCCAACCAGGACCGCATCATTCGGGGCCGTATGCCGGTCCTGGAAATCGTCAACGACCGCTTTGCCCGTCTTGCCACCAATGCCCTGGCCAACACGATGCGCAAACGGGTTGACATCAACCCTATCTCCATCGATATGTCCAAATTCGGCGACTTCATGCGTTCGTTGCCGGTTCCCACTTCGATCTCTATTTTTAAAATGGATCCATTGCGCGGCAATGCCATTCTTGTGGTGGATTCTAGACTGGTCTTTGCGCTTGTGGAAAGTTTTTTTGGCGGCGCAGGCAGTCAGCCGAAGGTGGAAGGGCGCGATTTCACACCTATTGAGCAGGCCATTGTGGACCGCGTGGTAAAAATCGCGTTGACGAATATGGAAGACTCCTGGAAGCCGGTGCACGAAGTCCACGTGGAAATGGTCCGCACCGAGGTTAACCCACAATTTGCCGCCATTGTCCCCCCTTCGGATGTGGTCATTGTCGTGACGTTCGAAGTGGAACTGGAAAACGCCATCGGCTCCCTTATCGTCTGCCTTCCCTATGCCACGATGGAGCCAATCCGCTCTAAACTGCACGCCTCTTTTCAGTCGGAACGTTTGGAAGTGGACCACGTCTGGATCAACCGCTTTAAGGAACGTCTCATGGAGACGCCGGTAGAACTGGTTGTCCGACTTGGCCATACCACCATCACCGGCCGACAACTGCTGGACCTTACGCCTGGTGACATTCTCCTGTTGGACACGGACGAAGACAACCTGCTTGAAGCAGAGGTGGAAGGCGTCCGAAAATTCATGGGCTTACCCGGCAGGGTCAAGGGAAACAAAGCCTTTCAAGTGATGAAGGAAGAAGAAATCCGCTTCTGACCTTTCCTGTTCAACGAGCATTTCATACAGCAGGCCGGTTGAACACCGGCCTGTTTTGCATTATGTTTTTTGATCCACATCAAGCTAATTTCAACCAAAGGTATCCTCTATGAAACGTATTTTCCTGATTTCAGCGCTGCTTTGCCTTGCGCTTTGTGCAGGGTGCGGCAGCGATCAGCCCGCTGCGGACAAAGCTTCCGATACTGTCCCCCAACCCTCGGAGCAACAAACCGCTTCCTACAACATTTCCATTTCCCAAATCGTCGAGCATCCTTCGTTGGATGCCATGCGTCAGGGATTTAAAGACCGCTTCGCGGAAAAAGGCGTTCAGGCCACGTTCAGTGACCACATCGCTCAGGGCGACATGGCCATCAACGCCCAGATCGGCAAGCAAATCAAAGGCGAAGAGCCGGACTTGGTGCTGGCCATCACCACTCCTTCGGCTCAGGCTGTGGTACAGGCCGTGGACGATCGTCCGGTCGTCTTTACCGGCGTAACCGATCCTGTGAGCGCCCGAATCGTCAAAAGCCTGGAAGAACCCGGCGCAAATGTCACGGGCATGACCGACATGAGTCCCATGGACCAACACGTGGCCCTGATTCGGGAATTCCTTCCTGATCTTCATGAACTCGGCGTGATCTACAATGCCGGGGAAACCAACTCCGTGGTGCTGGTGGACGCGCTCAAACGAGAATGCGCTCCCTTCGGCATCACCGTTGTAGAGGCCACCATCGACAATTCCAGCGGCGTATATCAGGCAGCGAAGAGTTTGGTGGGGCGTTGTGAAGCCGTCTACATCCCTTTGGATAATACGGTGGTGTCCGCTCTGGAGTCGGCCATCAAAGTCTGTGAGGAAAACGATCTGCCGTTGTTCTCTGGGGATACCGACTCCGTGGCTCGCGGCACCGTCGCGGCTCTGGCCGTTGATTACTACAAAATGGGAATCCAAACGGCGGATATCGCCCTGCGTATCCTTGAAGAAGGGGCTGACCCTGCCACAACGCCGGTTGAAAGCATTCGCGACCTGCTTCTGCATGTGAATCCCGCTGCTGCCGAGGCTATGGGGATACGCATTCCCGCCGACCTGTTGGAACGAGCCGCCAAGGTCATTGAATAGGTTCACATTGCGATTCCTTTGGATTCGATGTATGGGCGCGGTGACTGCCGCGCCCATTTTCGTTCGTCGCGGCATCGCCCCCAAACAAACGGGAAAACTCACATGACATTATATGCTTTTACCGGAGCCGTGGAACAGGGCTTTGTCTACGGGATCATGGTGCTTGGAGTCTATCTGACCTTCCGGGTGCTGGATTTTCCGGACTTGACCGTAGACGGCAGTCTGCCGTTGGGCGCTTCTATTTCCGCAGTGGTGATTTCTTCCGGACATTCTCCTTGGCTTGCCTGTGTCCTGGCCGCAGGAGCCGGATTTCTGGCCGGAATGGTCACTGGAATTTTGAACACGAAGCTCAAAATCCTTCACCTGCTTGCCTCCATTCTTACCATGATAGCGCTCTACTCCATCAATATCCGCATCATGGGACGCCCAAACACGGCATTGCTCGGCCAGGAGACCGCAGTTGATCAGTTCGCCCGGTGGACCGGCATGGCATCCAACCTGTCCTCCCCGTTGCTGTTCGGTCTGATCGGCTGCATTATGGTGCTGCTTCTGATCTGGTTTCTTCGGACGGAAATCGGCATGGCCGTCCTTGCCACGGGCGACAACCCCCGTATGATCACGGCGCAAGGTGTGAATACGCACAACGTGATCATTTTCGGCGTAGGTCTATCCAACGCCCTGGTAGCCTTTTCCGGTGCCCTTGTAGCGCAAAGCCAGGGAGCGGCAGACGTCAACATGGGCGTAGGCACCATCGTGGCGGGACTTGCCTCGGTCATCATCGGGGAAACCGTGTTTGGTGACCGCACGATTGGCCGAGCGCTGTTCGCGGCATTGCTCGGCTCGGTACTGTATCGGGTTGCCATTGCCCTGGCCTTATCCATGGATCTGGGCATCTTTTCCGTCACCCCAAGCGACCTAAAACTCATCACCGCTCTGCTTGTTGTCCTGGCGCTGACGGCTCCCCGCATAAAACGCCGTCTCCTGCTGAAGGGGGCACGCTCATGATTCACGTCAAAGGCCTGAGTAAATTCTTCAACCGTGGAGAAATAAACGAAGTTCTTGCATTGCGAGAAGTCAGTCTGGACGTGCGGGAAGGAGATTTCATCACGGTAATCGGCTCCAACGGTGCGGGCAAGTCCACTTTTCTCAACGCATTGGCCGGTGTTTTTCCTGTGGAAGAAGGCAACATCGCCGTAGCCGATCAGAATGTGACGAACTGGCCGGAACACCGACGGGCCGCTTTTTTGGGCAGGGTTTTTCAGGATCCTCTGCTCGGCACCTGCCCACATGCCACGATTGAACAAAATCTGGCCCTTGCTGCCAAACGCGGCAAGTCCAGAGGCCTTCGCAAAGGCGTCCGTCGTGCGGACCGCGCTTTGTTCCGTGAAAAACTGGCCATGCTCGGATTAGGGTTGGAAGATCGGCTTACGGATGCCACTGGTCTTCTCTCTGGTGGACAACGGCAAGCACTGACCATGCTCATGGCCACTCTGGTACGCCCCAAAGTACTGCTTCTGGATGAGCATACCGCAGCGCTTGATCCCAAAACCGCTGTACAGATTATGGAATTGACCGATGAACTGATTCGCTCCGAGCGCCTCACGACCCTGATGGTCACTCACAACATGGCCCAAGCCATCGCCTACGGCAACCGGCTGGTCATGTTTCATCAAGGCCGCATCATCCTGGACATTGAAGGGGAAGAAAAGGCTGCGCTGCGCGTACCTGACCTTTTGGAACGATTTCATGAACTGGGCGCTGAGGGCTGCGTGACGGATCGCGCACTGCTCGGCTGACCCGGTTGCTTTTGAGGGGATACGTCAACTACACATTGAGGAGGAACTTATGAAGGAACTGACCTTTTCCATCGTCAAACCTGACGCCGTTGCTGCCGGGAACACCGGCAACATTTTGCAGATGATCCTGGATGCCGGGCTGAAGATCAAGGCCATGAAGATGATTCACATGACCAAGAAGCAGGCTGAAGGCTTTTATGCCGTCCACAAGGAACGTCCGTTCTTTGGTGAGTTGGTTGAGTTCATGACCTCTGGTCCCTGCGTGGTCAGCGTACTGGAGGGTGACGACGCCATCAGGCAGTATCGTGATCTCATGGGACCGACCAATTCGTCCGAAGCCCCCAAGGGAACCATTCGCGGCGAATACGGCACGGATATCCAAAACAATGCCTGCCACGGTTCCGACGGACCGGATACAGCGAAAACCGAGGTGGCCTACTTCTTCAACCGTTTGGAAATGGTGGGATAAATGACCACGAGCATCGGTTTCATCGGACTGGGAAACATGGGGGCCGCCATTGCGCGTGGACTACAAAATGTGGAAATCCATGGCACGGATCTCAATGCCGCCCATGTGGAAAATTTGGCCAATGAGTGCGGCCTGATTCCAGCGGAAAACGCCGAGGAGCTGGCCTCCCGCTGCGACTTCCTCGTTCTCGCCGTGAAGCCGCAGCATGCTCAATCCGTTTGTACGGCTCTTGCCCCGCTGTTGCGCAAGGAGCAATGCCTGGTTTCCATCTGTGCCGGATTGCCCATGCACAAATTGGCGGAGTGGACCGGCCACGCCTGCCCTGTGGTTCGCGTCATGCCCAATACTCCCGCCCTGGTGGGTGACGGTGTTTTTGCGGTTTGCCTTGAGGATGACAAACTCAAAACATCGCAAAAGGATGTCGTCCGCTCCCTCTTCGACAGTCTGGGTCAGGTGCACATTCTGCCGGAACAGAACTTCGATGCATTCACCGCTGTTATCGGTTCCGGCCCAGCCTATGTCTTCTACCTGATGGAAGCTTGTATTGAAGCGGCCGTGGAACTTGGATTAGCTCGCCCCATGGCCACACAAATGGTTGAGGGGCTGTTCACTGGATCGGCGCAACTGGCGGCCACCTCTGACCAGCACGTTTCCGTATTGCGTGAAATGGTGACCTCACCTGCTGGAACGACGGTGGAAGCTCTTATTCACATGGATCGCACTGCAATGCGGGCCAACATGATCGACGCAATACGCGCCTGCTACGAACGAAGCATCGAACTGGGGCAATAACCAGTTACAATGCTCCATGTCATTCAACGCCCCGTGACTTTTTTGGTCGCGGGGCGTTTTGCATCGCTTGTGAGCGCCCTTTCGTGCCATATTTCTCATTGAGATCATCCTTTTCCCGTTCATTATCATCTACTTTTTTTGAATAATACGATGCATAATTCCCCCCCGTATTCGACCACACCCGCCACTTGACTTTGATTTTCATTTTCAATAAACAGTCTCCAAAAACAAGGAGACTTCATGACCCCAAGCCATATCGTGTCGGCACTTCAAAAGCTTATCTCCATCAGCCAACCTACCTTTCTGTGGGGTGCTCCAGGTGTCGGGAAAAGCCAGATCGTCCAGCAAGTCGCCCAAAAACTGCACCTGGAATTGATCGACGTACGCGCTGTTTTACTCGATCCTGTGGACCTACGGGGACTGCCGCATATTGGGCAAGACGGGGATACGGTTTGGTGCCCCCCTTCCTTCCTCCCCCGTTCCGGCAAAGGAATTCTTTTTCTTGATGAGTTGAACGCAGCGCCACCACTTGTTCAAGCGGCCTGCTATCAACTCATTCTGGATCGAAAACTCGGAGAGTACGCCTTGCCTGACGGCTGGACCATTGTTGCCGCCGGCAATCGCGACTCTGACCGCTCTTCAACGCACAGAATGCCCTCAGCTCTGGCCAACAGATTGGTTCATCTTGATTTTGAGCCAAATCTTGAAGATTGGACAACCTGGGCCAGATCCAACGGGCTGGACTCCAGAATCATCTCTTTTTTGCAGCTCCGGCCAAAGCTGCTCCACGATTTCGACCCGCAAAAGAAAGAACGGGCCTTTCCTTCCCCCCGATCCTGGGAATTTTCCGCTCGCATCTTATCTGCAACGCCCGACCGCTCTGAAGCCGTGCAGATCATTGCCGGGACCGTAGGGAAAGGCGCAGCAACAGAACTTTCCGGGTATTTGCGGATTTGGGAAGAGCTTCCGAACGTTGATGAGATGCTGGCCAATCCAGAGCAGGCATCGATTCCGACGGATCCTGCCGTTGTTTGCGCGTTGTGCGAGTCACTGGCACGCAGGGCTTCTCGCGAAACCATGCCGGAATTGGCAACATTGGCCAAACGCATGCCCACGGAATTCGGTGTACTGCTTATGCGTGACGCCGCATTCACCGATCCTTCCATTGTTCAGACCGAAGCGTTTGAAGGGTGGGCTGTTTCCAACCACCAGGTGCTCATGTGACTCGGGACAACGTTGCCCGGGAAAAAATGGTCCGAGCAAGAAGCGGACTTGTTCTGGAAATGCCCTTTTTCGCGCATTTAGCCATGCGACTGGAGCTTTATCCAGACGCATCGTGCGCCTCGGCCTGGACCAACGGCTCCGTTTTGGCTTTTAATCCCAGCTACGTCGAGGCCATGCCCCTGGAAAAACTCAAGGGCTTGCTTTGCCACGAAGTACTGCATCTGGCCTGTCTCCACCATCTGCGGCGGGACAAACGCGACAAGGCGACGTGGAATCGGGCTTGTGATTATGCGATCAATCCAATCCTATTGGAATCCGGGGTAGAACTGCCAACGGGCTTTCTTGATGATCCATTGCATTACGGCAAAAGCGCGGAGGAAATATATTCGGCCATCCGTGAGATCGACCGGGAGCGCAACGACTATCAAAGCGCCAATCCGGCAACAGGCCATGGGGAGGAAGAGAGCGAAGACAACGGTTCCTCCACGCTCTCCGAACAAGGTGAGGACGATGCGCAGACCTCCTCCAACGAAATAGCCTCGGAATCTCCAGATCGACAGGGAAACAGCCCAGGAAATGAAGGCGAGGGGCAACAAGAGCCGAGCGATGTGTCAGGGAATTCCGACCCCGGTATGACCGGTGAGGTACGGGACGCTGAACAAAATCCTGAAGGATCCCTGGCGGACCCGGAAGCTCTGTATTCGGAGCAGGAGGAACAGTGGGCGGAAGCCCTCAGTCAAGCAGTTCGAAAGCAACGCGAGGCCGGAGAATTACCCGGCAGCCTGGAACGATTGCTTCAGGACCGGTTCGTGCCGACATTGTCCTGGAGAGAAATACTGCAACGCTTCCTGTCGCGGGCTGCACGCAATGATTTTTCCTGGATGCGCCCCAATCGACGCTACCTGCATACCGGTTTGATTCTCCCGGGCCTTCAAAGTGAGGAACTGGACGAAGTGGTTGTGGTGCTGGATGTCTCTGGAAGTGTGGACGAAGAATCGTTGCAACGCTTTTGGGCCGAAATTACGACTCTGCTGGATGATTACGATATGTCCGTAACCCTGCTGACGTCTGATGCCGCAGTACACCAAGTACTCGAAGTGAAACGGGAAGATCTGCCCTTGCAGATCGCCTCCGCAGGAGGTGGCGGCACGGATTATCGTCCTGCCTTCAACCACGTGGAGGAACGCGGACAGCTCCCGACCTGCTTAATCTATCTTACGGATCTCAACTGCAACAGATTTCCCGTGGAACCTGAATATCCGGTTCTTTGGGTAACCCCGAACCTGACTACAGACCAGCCGCCTTTCGGCGAGTTGATCCCCATGGAGAGCCGGTAATGCGGATTGAATGGAACATTCAAAAAAAACGAGGCAATGTACGTCCTGTCCTTACGTATTCCATCACGTTGGACAACTATGAAATTGACCTGTGCCTGCCCATGGTTCGGGTGGAATCAAGAATTCCGGTTCCGCCGGAATCCTTTATGTCCCATTGCTGGCCTGAAGCAAACGAACGAAACGATTGGGTTCCGAAATCATTTTATCTTTTGCAGACACCATCCCATAAGACAGGTTTTCTCAATGAACGCTTGGTGCTCCCCTGGCGCCGGGACAATGCCTATCCTGAAGTTGATGCCGGATTCCGCCTGCTACGACAGGCTTTTGAAGAAATGCTCCGACAATCCTCAGATAGTGCGCCCATGGATGAAAAAAAAGTGCTGGAAACCACAACGGTGGCGAAGCAACGAATCGCCGGTGCATTTATGGCGGAACGCATTCTTCAGGCCGTCAAAGCCTGATGCGCACCTCCCGACTGTTACAACATCAGACATAGGGATTGGCCCAAAACCGTTACCAGCAGGGCGGCACCCATGACGAGCCGATGCAGCGAAGCCAAAGCCGGAGCAGTCCAGGCACGGTCCGGTGGGCCAAGCAATGGTTTTTGCTTCATCACTCCAAAATACTGTGTCGCCCCTCCCATACTCCCTGCGCATAACCAGGCGGCTGCCGCCATGGGCCACCCCGCATTCGGACTTTCCATGCGAAGGGCTTCCACGGGCGCATTCTTCCACGCCTCCCGCCAGTTCAGACCAAGCACCGTCCCACATACCAACATGGCTCCGGCGGACACCCGAGCGGGTACCCAGGCCAAGACATCATCGGCTTTAGCCGCGAACCATCCCAATTTCTCATATCGCGGCGTCCGGTAGCCCCACATGGAGTCCAAGGTACTGATCGTTTTGTATAGCCAAAGCCCGGCAGGGCCAAAAATGCAAAGCCAAAAGAAAGGAGCCACAAATCCATCATTAAAGTTTTCACTCAGGGTTTCTGCCAAAGTACGACGGCATCCCTGTTCGCTCATGTCCGTAGTGTCCCTGCTGACCAACATGGCAAGAGCCGAACGGGCCGTGGTAAGATCGCCCCGATCAAGCAGACCGGCAACCCGCTTGGTTTCGTTAAGCAGGCACCCTAAAGCTAATCCGGCATAGGCCAGATAGACCGCTGCGAGAGTCCCCAAAACCGGCAACAGGGCAACAACACCGTAACCGGCGGAGACCAATAGCAACAAGGCAATGGCTGCCCCGGTGCCGAACCGGCGTCCGGGATTTCCGGCGCACAACAGCCGACCAAGGGCTTCCAGGCGTTCCGCCCCCCATCCAATCCAACGCACCGGATGCGGCCAATCTGGTGGATCGCCCAACAATATATCCAGCACAACGGCCGTTAGCGGCAGCCAATCATATAATTCCATGCGTTCTTCCTGCGTCGTTGTTACCCCAAAGGAAATGAAAACGGGGAGAAAGGCGGGCCGCCCTTCTCCCCGTAGAGTCTTCTATTGGGAACCGATCAATTGTCAAAATAGGATCGCAGCAAAGCCGACCGGACGGGATGCCGGAGTTTACGAAGCGCCTTGGCCTCGATCTGACGAATACGCTCCCTGGTCACATTGAAAAGCTTTCCCACTTCTTCAAGAGTGTGGTCACTCTTTTCTCCGATGCCAAAACGTTTGCGCAGCACCTGCTCCTCACGCGGCGTAAGGTCTGCAAGCACAGCGGCAATCTGCTCACTGAGCTTGGTGGAAACCACTTCCTCGGCAGGGGCCGTGGCCTTTTTGTCTTCAATGAAATCACCCAGGCTGGAGTCTTCCTCATCACCAATAGGTGTTTCCAAGGAAATGGGTTCCTTGGCGATCTTGAGCACTTTTTTGACTTTTTCCAGCGGATAATCCATGCGCTCCGCGATTTCTTCAGGAGAGGGATCACGTCCCAATTCCTGCACAAGATACCGGGACGTACGAATGAGCTTATTGATCGTTTCGATCATGTGAACCGGGATACGGATTGTACGGGCCTGATCCGCAATGGCGCGGGTGATGGCCTGGCGAATCCACCATGTGGCGTAGGTGGAAAACTTGTATCCACGCTGATACTCGAACTTATCTACGGCCTTCATCAACCCGATGTTGCCTTCCTGAATCAAATCAAGGAATTGTAGTCCACGGTTTGTATATTTCTTGGCAATGGAAACCACAAGGCGGAGGTTGGCGCGAATCAATTCCTGCTTGGCGCGACTCGCCGCCAGATTGCCCCGCTTGATACGCCAGAGCACCTCTTCCAGATCGTGGACGTTGTGACGGCATTTCTCCTGAAGCCGGATCAAAATTTCCAGCTTGCCTGCCAGCATTTCCTTGAAGGAAAAAAATTCTTCCACGGTCATGCCCAGGCTGTCAGCAGCGGCGACAGGATTCATTTCCCGATTGTCCACATCGCGGAAAATGGTTTCGATCTCATCCCGGGTCTTGCCCACGGAAAGCACATAGGCGGAAAGATCGCGCTGACAGTTATGCATCTGCCGTACATAGTCGCCCACGGTCTCGATGATCCTGTCGATGAGGGTTTTTTCAAGCTTGATATCCCGCAACCGACGAACAACTTCATCCTTGAAGTTGAGGATTTCCATCTGCACGCCGTACACGCGCCGTTCCAACTGAGCGCAGCTGTCCAGTTTTTCGTAAATCTTTCTCTTTTTTTTGTAGAGCTGCTGCACCTCGTCCAGCAGATAGATGACCCGCTGACGCTGATTCATTTCGTCTTCGGACGGATCATCCTCTTCAATGGTTTTGACCACATCCTTCAACTTAATGCGTTGCTCTTTAAGATCCTCGCCCACCTGGATAAGTTCCTCAACGGCAACAGGAACCTCTACAAGCGCATAAAGCACATCCAGCTCGCCATTTTCAATTTTTTTGGCGATGACCACCTCACCTTCGCGGTCGAGAAGATGCACGGCCCCCATCTCGCGAAGATACATGCGCACGGGATCCGTGCTGCGGGAGGAATAGTCGATGACATCTTCATCACCCTTGACCAGCTGGATGCCATCCTCTCCATCGTCGGAATCTTCGACCAGCTTTTTTGCTGCGGCCTCGTTTTCCACGATGACGATGTCCATATCATCGAAGATATTGATGACTTCTTCGATCTGTTCCGGGCTGTTCATGTCCGAGGGAAGAGCCTTGCCCACTTCCTCGAACGTCAAATACCCGTTCTTTTTACCCTTGGCGATGAGGGTTTTAATCTGCTGAATTTCTTTGATATTACTCATCATTCCTCCCCAGGGATGCGTTCAGAGCCTTGGTGCATTCGGCCACCGCCTGCTCATCGCCCTGTTCTTGCGCCAGCTTAAGGGCTTGGATCAATTCCCGCCGCTGACACTTGTCGCGCACGGTTTCAATGCGCCCACAAATATGTTTCCACTCCCCGGCCAGTTCCTCACCCGATAGGGCGCAGGACTGTTCCAGCTTCAACCGGCACTCGGCCCAAAACCGTTTTTCCTGGTCGTCCAGGTGGGGGAGGACATCCTGCCCATGGTGCTGCACCAACTTCGCCCAGAGCCCTTGGCCCCAGGAGGTCTTAAGGATGGTTCCAAAACCCTTTTGCGTTAGGTTTGGCACGTAGTCCGGATATTGAATGGGAAAACTCAGAAAATACCGATCGTCCTTGTCCTCCCGGCCCATGCTCGTCGTGGCCCGGGGTCTTGGTGTACGTCCGCGACGCGGAGAAAATCCGGCGCTGGAACGCAATTCAGCCTCGGCAAGTCCCAACCCCTGCGCTATGCGCGGGAGGTAGTAGGCCTTGAGCGAGGCGTCCTGGAGCTTTTGTAAAAAATCCTGTGCCCAGGTCATAATTTCCTTGGGCGAATGTTCGGTACGCAGTGTGTGCATGGCAAACCCGAGGCCGTCCTGGGCATCTGTCTGGCAAGCGTCAAATCCATCGGTGCCGTGTTGCTGCAACAAACTGTCCACATCCTCTCCCTCAGGAAGGAGCACCACCTTGACCTTGAGTCCCTGCAGCAAAATCATTTCCGCACTGCGAAGCGCGGCTTTTCTCCCCGGGGCGTCACCGTCAAAGACCAAATCCACCCTGTTGCAAAATCCAGCCAATCGGCGAACCTGCTCCGAAGTGAGCGCGGTTCCAAGCACGCCGCAAGAGTCCTTGTAACCGAACTGCTGCAGCGAAAGCACGTCCACATACCCTTCGGTGAGCAACGCCCGCCGGGAACGGGTCATATGTCTGCGAGCCTGATACAACCCGTAGAGATGTTCCCCTTTCTTATAGATCGGCGAATCACTGCTGTTGAGGTACTTTGGTTCTCCATCAGTAATTATTCTTCCGCCAAAAGCAATAACCTGACCGGATAAATTTTGGATGGGAAAAATCAGACGACCGCGGAAACGATCATATATAGACCCTTTCGCATTGGTTGACAAGAGACCGGATTCAACCCCCTGTTGTTGGGTAAACCCCTTGGACTGCAAAAATTGATCAAGATCATGCCAACCGTCAAGGCTGTATCCCAGGCCGAAATCCCGGGCCACCGCTCCGACCATGCCTCTCTTTTTCAAATAATCCCGCGCAACGCGACCGGCGGCCCGACCAAGGTTGTCCTGGTAATGTTTTGCGGCCCAGGTGTGCATATCGAGAAAAAGACGCTTGGCTTTACGGCGCTCATCCGCGTGGGGATCCGGCTTGGTATTCTGCAAATCAACCCCGGCCTCGGCAGCCAGTTGCTCCAAGGCCTCCCGAAATTCCAAGCCATTGATGCGCTGAAAAAAATCAATAACGTCCCCGGACGCCTGACATCCAAAGCAATAGAAAAAACCTTCCTGCTCATTGACGGACATGGAGGGCTTGGTTTCCTGGTGGAAAGGACATACCCCCATCCACCGACCTGAAACGGGTTTCAGGTCAACATAGCGCCGTACCACATCAGCGATGTTCAGCCGACTTTTGACAAGTTGTATGGCGTCCGACTGCATTCCCCTCTCCTCCGGGCTGTCTGCCCTATTTGAGGGTCACTTCGGTCATACCATCCCCGCCCCGATCCTCCGGAGCCAGGGAGAACTGTTCAACAGCAGGAAATTGTTTCAAAAACTGGTGCACCTCACGACGTAAAGCGCCTGTGCCGCGTCCATGAACGATTTCCAACGTTGTGGCGCCGCGCAACAAGGCTGCATCCAAAAAACGCTCCAATTCACTGATGGCTACATCCGCACGCATCCCCCGGAGATCAAGGGTCAATGTGGGACCGGCGGCGGGAGCGCTCGGCGTCACCACACGTGTTTTCTGCTCGCGGGTGGAGGCTGGTCCCAGATCGGAGCCGTTGACCCACATGGCCACCCCGTCCAAATCAACCTTGACACGTCGTTTTTTTTCATCTTTTTCCACGACGCGGCCACGCTTATCCCACGGGAGATAAAGCACTTGACCATCAACGTGAACATCATCCCAACCAAAGGGTACGGTTTGAGCTGGCGCATTCTTGGGTTCGTCGGGGGTAACACGTTCGCGTACTTCGGCCAACTTTTTCAAGGCTTGTTTCCGTCCTGCACGCCCCTCCTTCCACTCCCGAAGGACCGTTTGGGAAACGCAACGCACTTCTTCAAGCAACTGATTTTTTTTCTTATCGAAATCTTCTTCCAATCGATGACGACGGGACGCAACCCGTTGTTTTTGTTCCGCCAGTTCATCCAGTTCCTGTTGCCGTTTGACGGCCAAGGAATTGAGACGTCCCAATACGCTGCCGGTTTCCGATCCCTCCAGCAGCAGGTATTGCTCTGCTTTTTGTAAAATTTCCGCGGGGAAACCGTGCTCACGCGCCACGTCAAGAGCAATACTCGCCCCCACTTGATCGTACGCAAGCCGATACAACGGCTTTTTTGTTTTTGGATCAAAGAGGACGCTGGCGGCACGCACGCCTTCCGTGGCCAAGGCGTACGCTTTGAGAGCCGGAAAGTGGGTGGCGGCAAGGCTTACGCCGCCCCGTTCTGTCAGCTTGTCGATGACGGCCTGGGCCAGTGCAGCGCCTTGCGTGGGATCGGTACCAGCTCCAAATTCATCGAGAAGAAACAATGATTTTTGATCAACCTGTTCCCAGGCCCGGCTGAAATATTGAATCTGCGCGGTAAAAGTGCTCACATGCCCTTCAAGGCTCTGTTCATCCCCCATTATGACAAACACTCGCGGCAAATAGGCCAGTGTTCCTCCCGCAGCCACGGGAACAGGTAAACCGGCGTAGGCCATAAGCGCACAAAGCCCCACGGCCTTGAGCGTCACGGTTTTGCCGCCCGCATTGCCGCCGCTGATGACCAGCGTCCGGTCTCCAGGTCGCAAAGACACGTCTACCGCCTGCACGGAATGTCCAGCCAGCACCAGCAAAGGATGCCGGGCTTCGGGCAGATGCAGATTCGCGGATTCATCCACCTCCAATGGGCGAGCATCCAGCCGATGGCCCAAAGCCACCTTGGCAAGTATTACATCCAACTGCACAAGAAAAGTGTAACAATTCTCGACGCTTTGTCGTTCCTGACGGAACAACCCGGTAAGGTATTCCAGAACGCGCTGTTCCTCGACAGCCTCTTCCTTTTTGTATTCCTGGAGCTGATTGTTCAGCTCCACAAGAAACATGGGTTCAAAATAACATGTTTCACCCGTTTGGGAGTAATCATGTATGATGCCCTGAAACCGTCCCTTAAAATTCGCCTTCAGCGGCAGCACGTACCGATCTGAAGCCAATGTCATGAACTCGTCTTGCAAAAAATGCGAAAGATCGCGTCCTAATATAAAATCTTTGACTTTTTTGGTGCATCGCTGATGGATGCTACGAATTTCCGAACGAACAACCGACAGCTCGGGAGAGGCTTCGTCGCGGATCCGCCCTTCGGCATCAATGCAGCGCGTCACAGCGGAGACAAGCTTTACAGGCCAGGAGCCACTGCCAAGCGCCTCACGAAGTCTCAGATAACGCTCGTCGCCTTCGGAAAAGGCTCGCCACGCCTCGCGTGCCGTGCGCAGAACCTGACCCAACGCAGTAAAATCATCAATATCCAGACTTCGTTGTTTGCGTGCTTCAGCAAAGGCAAAAAGCCCATCCAGAGCAGGAAACCACGTCAAGCGGAACCCAGTTACCCCGACCCATTCACGGGCCAATGCAACAAGGTCGTTTTGATTACGAATTTCGGACAAAGAGTCATAGGGCGTAAGTTCCCGGCAAGCCTCGGCACCAGGCTCGGAAACGGCAAATCCGGCCAAGGCGTCGAGAATTTTGGGAAACTCCAGCAACTGTGCGGTTCTGGAATCCATAGGGTGCAGAAATTATTGTGCGAGGCGGGTACGAACCAAAGTGCTGGCGGCTTTTCCGTCAACCTGGCCCTTATGCCGGCCGAGCAAGGCCTGCATGACCCGACCCATGTCGGCCATGCCGGAAGCCCCTAACTCAGCGATCACCGTGTCAACGGCGCGTTCCAGCTCTGCCTCGTCGAGCTGGGACGGCATATACTCCTGAAGAATATCCATTTCCCGGCGCTCTTGATCGGCCAGGTCGGGGCGGTTCCCCTTGGTGTATTGTTCGATGGAGTCCTGTCGCTGCTTTACCTGCTTGGACAGGATGTCGAACACCTCGTCGTCGGTCGGCTCACGACGCAATTCAACAGCAGCATTCTTGATGGCCGCCTTGAGCATTCTCAAGACGGCCACCCGAACGTCATCCCTGGCCTTGAAGGCCGTGAGATAATCATTTTCTATTGTAGACAATAGTGTCATTTAGTTCGACTTCATTTTCCGCATCTTTTTAGCAAGACGCTTTTTGGCGGCAGCCTTCTTCTTCTTTCGCTGGACAGACGGCTTTTCGTAATGCTGCCGTTTCTTCAGCTCAGACAGAATGCCAGCCTTCTCCACCTGCTTTTTAAACCGGCGAAGCGCGACATCGTAGCTGTCGTTATCGTCAAGATACACTCCGGGCAAAGGAAATCACCTCCTCACGAGGGGGAATTAATTCAACAGACCGAAGTCTGTAGAACAAAATTTGATACCCCCACAAAACACAAAAAGCAAGAAAAATTTTACCAAACAGAAAGGACGGTCAGCCAAGCGGCCAACCGTCCCTTCAAATTTCTGGAGTGGGCTTAGTGGGATTCGCTGTTGCGGGCTTCCCACCAGGACTTGACGACAACATAGCCCATACCGATGCCGAGAATGGCGATGACGATGTACAAAACGCCAAAAAAGATGGCATGATCGGGCATCCACCAGGGGATATCCTGGGGAAGCGGACTGTGGACGGTTTCGCCGTGAAGCATATGCATCTCCCCCTGCTATTTGACCGCTTCCTTGAGCAGTTTGCCGGGACGGAACTTGACGACCTTGGTGGCGGGAATTTTGATTTCGTCACCGGTGCGAGGATTGCGACCGATACGCTCTTTGCGTTCCTCGACCATGAAGGTGCCGAAGCCGGTCAGCGTCAGCTTGCCTTCACTCACCAGAGTACCTTCAACGGTCTCCAAAAAAGCATTCAGCGCTCGTTCAGCGTTGGCTTTCGTAAGATTGGCCTTCTCTGCGATCTTGACTACCAACTCAGCCTTCGTCATCTGTCCTTCCTCCTCATAGATGGTTAATCGACCAACGATGGACATTATTCGACCGCCGTCGGCGGGATCGTCCTGCGGCAATGCCCGGACACTCCAAAATTCACTTAATGCAAACTCATTATTCTGTCCAGGGCACAACAGGCAAATTGCTCTACAAACATGGCGCCCTGGGCGTTTTCCTAGAAACGATTGAGAATCTAAAACAGATTTTTCAGGTTCAAGTCAATAGGAAAAGCCCTACGACTCCGCATTATTCATAACAATTCTGGCTGCCAAGCCCTGAAACTGGCGCGGAGTGAGTGCTTCCGGCCGAAGAGTAGGAGAAAGCCCCTCCTCTGCAAACCATTGTGAAAGCTCATCGTTCCAGCGTGTTCTTAAAATATTGCCCAACTGTTTGCGGCGTTTTTGAAAGCAAAGCCGCAGAACCTCGGAGAGCGCCACTGGATCGGCAGGCCGGCACTCCACTCCAAGGGGAGTAAAGCGTACCACGCCGGACATGACTTTGGGTTGCGGCCGGAACACAGTAGGGGGAACCCGGAACAGCAATTGCGTCTCCGCAAAACTTTGGACCCACGCCCCCAGCGCCCCATAAGCCTTTTCGCCAGCTTTGGCCGTAAGCCGTTGCGCCACTTCCAGTTGAACCATAAATATAGCCCGATCATAACTTTGCACTCGGCTGACGATGTCCCAGATCAAACGAGATCCTATATTATAGGGAAGATTGCCAACGATCTGCACACGACCGGTTAAATCTTCCCAGGGGAACTGCAAGGCGTCCATGCAACGGACACGGGCTTGGGGATAGCGATCCGAAAGAGCCTCCGCCAACGCCGCATCCTTTTCCAGCGCGATATATTTCCGAGGGGACGCCTGCAACAAAAAACGTGAAAGCGCCCCCTTCCCCGGCCCAATCTCCACAATGAGACTGTCGTCACCCACATCTAGGGCATCGACGATTCTCCGACAAATATTGTCGTCTATCAAAAAATTCTGTCCCAGACTTCGCTTGGCGCGATGTTCCATGCCGTTCCTCGCTCTCTCGGGCCAGCCGCCCTCGGCAGGGTGTACAGGACCGACCAGCTCTGCGCAAGGCCAAAGCCGCGTTGACACAACAAAGGGCAACCTTTACATATTCCGTCTGTGACGAGATTCAAGAAGGAGTACCCAATGGACCTGCGCGCCTGTATTCGCGACATTCCCGACTATCCCAAGGAAGGCATTGTCTTTTTTGACATTACCCCCCTCCTGCAAAAGCCGGAAGCCTTTCAATATACCGTTGACGCATTGGCGGAACGATTTGCTGACTGCGGTGCAAGCAAAATCGCTGCTGCCGAAGCTCGCGGTTTCTTGTTCGGCGCTCCCCTGGCCTATAAAATGGGCCTCGGCTTTGTCCCCGTCCGCAAGCCAGGAAAATTGCCCTACAAAACACGGCAGGTGAGTTATGACCTGGAATACGGGCAAGACACCCTTTGCATGCATGAAGATGCTGTAAACGACGGAGACAAGGTGCTTGTAATCGACGACTTGCTGGCCACGGGCGGTACGGTCGGCGGCATGCTCAATTTGATCACCCAAGGAGGCGGCGAGGTGGTGGGCATCGGTTTTGTCGTGGAACTCGGTTTCCTCGACGGACCGTCCAAGCTCAATGGTCTGCCCCATGAATATTTACTCAAGTTGTAGGAGTTGGCCATGCGGACCATTGGCATCATTGGTGGAAGCGGACTTGATGATCCGGATATTCTGGAAAACGCTCAGGACATGGTGGTGCAGACGCCTTTTGGCCCCCCTGCCTCGCCACTCAAAACGGGAACCATCGCCGGACGAAAGGTGGCTCTCGTGGCCCGGCATGGCCGCCAACACACGGACTCTCCGACAAAAGTCAACAACCGTGCTAACCTGTGGGCGTTGCGCGATTTCGGGTGTGATGCAATTTTAGCCACAACGGCCGTTGGTTCGCTGCGTGAAGATATCGAACGTGGTGATTTGGTCGTGCTGGATCAATTCATTGACTTTACTCGGTTGCGCGCGTTGACGTTCTTTGAAGAATTTGAACCGCATGCTCCATCCCACACCCCCATGGCCGAACCGTTTGACGCAGCCTTGCGGGAAACGCTTTGCTTCGCATGCAGCGCCGCAAACATCCAGCACCACACCACGGGAACCGTAGTCACCATCGAAGGACCACGCTTTTCCACAAGAGCGGAATCCAACATGTTCCGAGCCTGGGGGGCGGACGTAATCAACATGAGCACGGCCCCTGAATGTATCCTTGCCAACGAGTTGGGCATTCCTTATGCGGCTGTAGCCATGAGCACAGATTACGACTGCTGGAAAACCGATGAGGCCGCCGTAACCTGGGAAGAAGTGCTGCGAACGTTTCAGGAGAACGTGACCAAGGTTACCAAAGTACTGCTGGAATCGGTTCGCGCTTTGTAGCGGACAAAGACGATCCGGCATCGAAAAAACGGTCTCCGCCTCTTGACAAAGCGGGGCTGGGGCGCATATTAATGCCGCCTCTTTATTTTTTGATTCAACGTCGACCAGCGGTCGACACCAAAGACCGATACTACGATTTTAAGGAGCGCTACCGTGGCGAGCAACGCAAAGTCCAACGGCAAGAAGAACAAGAAAATTCAGAAGGGTTCCCTGGCCGAAGCTGTTATGACCGATGCCGGTCTCCAGTACAAAGGCATGATTATGGAGCCTGTTGTGGAGAAATGTGAAGGCTGCGAACGTATCGTCGAGGCTGAAGGCGGCAAGTACTGCCCCTCTTATGCCCAGCCTTCCAAAAAATGGGCCGCCGGTGTCTGCAACTTTGCCACCCATGTCCGCGCTTCCGTGGATAATGAAGGCAAGGTCAAGATTAACCCGCTGAAGGCTTCCAAGCGTGCCGCCCGCGGTCGCTAGGAGCAGTGCCGAGTCGTTTTGCGGGAGCCTCAGGCTCCCGCTTTTTTTTTGCCCTTGCACTGTCTTTTCTCTACAATGCCATCGGTAAAAGAGCGGGACAGCCGCTAGTTTAACGATGGCAAACGCAACCAAATACATTTTTCCAATGGAGACGAAACCTCATGCTTAATCGGATCCTTGAATACATTGATACGCTGACGCCCGAACTTTTGGAGCTGCAACGAAATCTCGTTGCCATACCAGCCATGAGTCCCAAGAATGGTGGCGACGGCGAAAAAGACAAGGCCGATTGGCTCAAGCAACGGTTAGCCGCCATGGGCATCACAGATGTCCGCGACCTCAACGCTCCGGCAGATGACGTCTCCTGCGGCTACCGCCCGAACGTTGCCGCCATCCTCCCGGGGAAAGACACTTCCCGCACTTTCTGGATTATTTCCCATATCGACATCGTACCTCCTGGGGATCCCAGCCTGTGGGAGTCTGACCCGTATACGCTGGTTCAGGATGGGGATCTCATTATGGGCCGAGGCGTGGAGGACAATCAACAGGGCATGGTCAGTTCTTTACTGCTTGCCAAATCGTTTAAAGATCTGGACGTGATCCCGCCCATCAATCTCGGATTGCTTTTAGTCGCAGACGAAGAAACAGGCAGCGCTTTTGGTTTGGACTATGTTTTGCGCGAACATGGCGACATTTTCGGTCCCAATGATCTTATCCTGGTTCCGGACTCCGGTTCCTCGGATGGAGCGGCCGTAGAAGTGGCGGAAAAGGGACAATTTTGGATCAAGGCGGAAGTGCTGGGCAAGCAATGCCATGCTTCCAGCCCGGACCAGGGCATCAACTCGTTGGTAGGTGCCGCGGACTTGATTCTACGCTCCCGCTCACTTTACGACCGCTTCAATGCCACCGACAAGCTCTTTGAACCTTCGCATTCCACGTTCGAAGCGACCAAAAAAGACGCTAACGTGGAAAACATCAACACCTTGCCCGGCCGTGATGTTTTCTATTTCGATTGCCGGGTATTGCCTCAATACGACATTCAGGAAGTATTCGACGCCCTGCGTGAACTGGCCGACGAGGTGGAAAAGGCTCAAGGCGTCACGATCCATCTTACCGAGATACAAAAAGAGCAGGCAGCAACACCGACTCCCGTGGACAGCCCCATTGTACGGAGAATAATGGCCGGAGTGAAAAGCATCTACCAGGTTTCTCCCTACCCTGTGGGGATCGGTGGTGGAACCGTTGCTGCTTTTTTACGGCGTGCCGGTCATTCGGCAGTGGTTTGGTCCCGATTGGAGCACAACGCCCACCAGCCCAACGAGACCAGTTCCATTTCCAGCACTCTGGGCGACGCCAAAGTTATGGCGGTTGCCCTGTTGAGCGATGAAGCGTCATGACCATCAAACCGGGATTTCCTGACGTCTTCGACCTGATCGTGGTCGGGGCCGGACACGCTGGATGCGAAGCGGCCATGGCCGCTTCGCGTCTGGGGTTCACCACGCTGCTGCTGACCATCAATGTGGACCATATCGGCCAACTGTCCTGTAATCCCGCCATCGGTGGTTTGGCCAAAGGTCATATGGTTCGTGAAATCGATGCCTTGGGTGGTGTAATGGGACGCTGGGCAGATCAGGCCGGCATCCAATTTCGCACGCTGAACACTCGCAAAGGACCGGCGGTGCAGGCCACTCGCGCCCAGATCGACCGCACCGCCTACATGCGTGTTGTGCAGCGAGATGTCTTTCGTCAGCGCAATCTCTGGATACGCCAGGACACGGTCCATTCGCTTTTGGTGGAAAATGGATGTGTTGCGGGCGTCCGATCTTCTCTTGGAGAACATCTCCGCGCGCAAAAAGTTCTTCTGACAACCGGCACATTCCTGCAGGGCAAAATCCACATCGGTTTGGAAAATTTCTCAGGGGGACGGCTCGGGGAGGCCGCGTCCAACACGTTGAGCGATTCGCTTCGCTCTGTCGGGTTGGAATTGGGACGCTTGAAGACGGGAACCACGCCCCGCCTGCTGAAAGACAGTGTAGACTTTTCCCGCATGGAAGTTCAGCCCGGGGACATGCCGCCCCCCCTGTTCAGTTTTCAATCCACAGCGGCTCGCCTTCCCCAGGTTCCCTGCCACCTGACATGGACCAACGAGGCCACTCACGAGGCGATTCGCTCCGGGTTCGACCGTTCCCCCATGTTTACGGGAGTCATTACCGGTACGGGAGCACGATACTGTCCCTCCATTGAAGACAAGGTCGCCCGTTTTCCAGAAAAAAGAAGACATCAAATATTTGTAGAGCCGGAGGGGCTTGACAGTCCGGAAGTCTACCCCAACGGCATCCCGACCAGCCTGCCTTTGGATGTACAGTTGCGCATGATTCATTCGGTCGAAGGCTTGGAGAATGCGCAGATCGTCCGCCCAGGATATGCTATTGAATACGATTACGTCCCACCGACACAGTTGCACCCTACGTTGGAAACAAAGACACTTCCGGGCTTGTATTTGGCAGGTCAAATCAACGGCACCTCGGGATATGAGGAAGCTGCGGCACAAGGACTCTGGGCCGCTCTCAACGCCTGTTGTTCCCTGTCCGGTCGCCCCTCGTTCCTTCTACGACGGGATCAGGCCTACATGGCCGTGCTGGTTGACGACCTTGTGACCAAAGGAACCCAAGAACCATACCGAATGTTCACGTCCCGGGCCGAACACCGGCTGTTGCTCAGGGAAGGCAACGCTGATCTTCGACTCACCGGGGTAGGCCATGATCTGGGATTGGTGACCGAGAATCGCTGGAACGCATTCCAGCAAAAACACCAACAACTGGAAACCTTGCTGACAGCTTTGCGGGAAACACGTGTGCGCCCCAATGCGGAAACCAGAGAACATATCGTTTCGCTGGGAGGCACAGCCCCAGGGAAGGCAGTTCCCCTGGCGGCCCTGCTTCGGCAGCCTGAACTTCGCATCCATGATCTGGGATACTTTTTGGCTGACCTGGGGCAGTACCCGGACGACGTCCTGGCTGAAGCGGAAATCCAAACCAGGTACGAAGGATATATCGCCCGACAGGAAGAACTGGTTCTTCACTCTCGGGAGCTGGAATCCGTTGAACTTCCGTTGGATATGGACTATTTAACAATTTCTGGACTCACGCGGGAGGCGGTTGAAAAATTATCTGCGATCCAGCCGCGTACGCTTGGTCAGGCGGGTCGTATTTCCGGCATTACCCCTGCGGCCTTATCCTGCATAGAAATTCATCTGAAAAAGCTGAATCTGTTGTAAAAAAATTGCAACCAGCAGTATTGACGGTTGACAGCAATCTTTTGCCACCTTACTGATTTGTCATATACTCAGACCCTGTGTGCATCCACTCCCAGGGATTCATAAGGAGGACTCCGCTTGGACGAAGGATCGGACAGTCGATTCTGGTCGAAAATGCGTAGTTTATTCAGAAGCAACGGCCACGACTTGGAAGAACAAATTCTCGACGCGCAGGATGGCGGCTCGCTGAAACGCGAAGACGCTTCCATGCTTCTGAATGTCTTGGACCTCAACGATACCACGGCTTCCGACATCATGGTGCCGCGAACCGATATCATCTGTGCGGATGCGGACTGTTCTCTTCGGCACATTGCGAAGTCTATCGTGGATAGCGGACATTCCCGCATTCCCATCTATGAGGAAACCCGGGACAGGATGCTTGGTGTGATTCATGCCAAGGATCTGCTCAGCTCCCTACTTCAGCACGACAAAGAGGACACGCCGGTTCGCAACTTGCTTCGCGACCTGTTGTTCGTGCCGGAAATGACCAACGTAAAATACCTCCTTGCCACCATGCGTTCCCGGCGGACGCACATGGCCATCGTAGTGGATGAATATGGCGGCACGGCCGGTCTTGTTACCCTGGAAGATGTTCTTGAAGAAATCGTCGGCGACATTGAAGACGAGTATGATGTGTTGCGCCCGGACGATATTCAGGTAATGGAAAACGACATTCTGCTGGTATCCGGTCGAAGCACGCTGGAGGAACTTAATGAACGATTCCAGCTTGACGTCACCTCCGAA